>JAOAES010000091.1 GCA_026416655.1 Fimbriimonadales bacterium | reverse complement strand
ACGGGCGTCCTCGCCCGTGCAAAAATCGCTTGAGCGAGACACTCAAGCCACGCCCTGTAGCACGGGCGTCCTCGCCCGTGCAAAAATTGCTTGAGCGGGACGCTCAAGCCACGCCCTGTGGCACGGGCGTCCCCGCCCGTGCAAAAATCGCTTGAGCGGGACGCTCAAGCCACGCCCTGTGGCACGGGCGTCCCCGCCCGTGCAAAAATTGCTTGAGCGGGACGCTCAAGCCACGCCCTGTGGCACGGGCGTCCTCGCCCGTGCAAAAATCGCTTGAGCGAGACACTCAAGCCACGCCCTGTAGCACGGGCGTCCTCGCCCGTGCAAAAATTGCTTGAGCGGGACGCTCAAGCCACGCCCTGCGGCACGGGCGTCCCCGCCCGTGCAAAATTTGCTTGAGCGAGACGCTCAAGCCACTGCGGATTATGGAGAGACAGTTCTTACCAGACGATAAACTCACTGAAGCGGCTCAGCACTTGGTGGAAGAGGCGGTCGTGCTGGCGGAGGGCAAGCCGCCCGACGCGCGACACTTGCTGCTGGCGCTGGTGCGCACTGCCGCGCCGCTGATTCAAGCCGTCTTTCCGAGCCTCGATATCGACGCGCTGGAAAAAATGGTCGAGGAAGAACTCAAAAACCCCGAATCGAAGCTCGCACTGCCCTATGAAGGGATTATCGATTTAGCAATCCGCCTCTCAGAGCGGGAAGGATTACCTCAAACGGACATCCCGCACATCCTGAAAGCGATTGCTGTTCTTGCCGGATGGATCCCTCGTGAAGCGGTGTTTACCGGACCGCCGCTAATCTATCAGATTGGGCTGAACCTGACCGAGCAGGCGCGTCAGGGGGCAGTTCCGCGCGTGGTGGGACGCGAGCAGGAGATCGAACTGCTGATGGAGGTGCTGTGCCGCCCCATCAATCCCTACGCAGTGCTGATTGGGATGGAAGGCGTCGGGCGTCGGGCGGTGGTGCAGGGCGTCGCGCAGCGCATCGCCGACGGTAGCGCGCCCGAACCGCTGCGCGAGCGTCCCGTGGTCATGCTCCCCCAGCTGTTCGACCACCCTGAACTGATGGGCAGACTCATCGAGGAAGCTGCGCAGCAGAACGCGATTCTCTACATGGAGCCGTTCGAGGTGTTCCTGAGCGCGCCCGCGCCACAGATCGAGGCGTTGCGGATGGAGTTCCTCTCGGCGTTGATTGCGCGGCGCGTGCCCGTCATCGGCGCGGTCAGCAGTCTGCAGGGCTTGCGCCGTCATGTCAGCCGTGCGCCCGACCTGCTCAAGCGGTTCCAACCCCTCGAAATCCGCCCGATGAACGCCGACGAGACGCTGGTGGTGCTGCAGCAGCTGGCGGGCTTGTTCCGAGAGCAGCAGAGGCTGGAGTTTCCCGACGCGACGCTGCGCCTGATTGTGGAAGTCGCCGGCGAGCATATTCAGCACCGTCCGTTCCCCGATAAAGCGATTTTGCTGATGGATCATATCGCAGGCAGGGCGCGGGCGCACGGTTTGCAGCAGGTGGAGCCGCGCCTCGTGTGGGAGACTGCCGGCGTCGTTACGGGACTGCCTATCGGCAGGGGCGAGGTCTCGATTCTCGAATCGCTGCGCGCGCTGGAATCGTTCCTCAAGTCGCGCGTAATGGGGCAGGACGACGCCCTCGAAACCCTCGTGCGCGTGTTCAGCCTCAAAATCCGACGGCTCGATATCCGTCCTGAGCGACCTAATGGCGTGTTCCTGTTCGCCGGTCCCACAGGTGTCGGCAAAACCGAGACCGCACGCGCTTTGGCAGAGTTCTTCTTCGGCTCACGCGACAAGATGTTGCGCCTCGATATGAACCAGTTCTACGAGGCGCACACGGCGGCGCGGCTGCTCGGCGCGGAGTTCGGCTATGTGGGCTTCGAAATGGGCGCACCCCTGCTCGACTTCGTCGCCGAAAACCCCTTCTGCGTGGTGCTGCTCGATGAGATGGAAAAGGCGCACCACGAGATTCACAAACTCTTCTTGCAGATTTTCGACGACGGCTACATCATCGACGCACAAGGCAGGCGCGTCTCGTTCGCCGACAGTGTGATTATCATGACCTCCAACCTGCAGCCTGAGAAGGCGATGGGCTTCCTGCGCGAGCGTCCTACTCTCGAGGACTGGCGGAAAGCGTTCGCCGAGTTTTTCGCGCCCGAGTTCATCAATCGTGTGGACGCAATTTGCGTGTTCCAGCCCCTGTCGCGCGAGACCGTGCGCCAGATTGTGCGCGACCGCCTGCTGAGCCAGATTCTGGAGGTGTACCGTAAGCGCAACCTCGAGCTGAGCGTGAGCGACGAGGCGGTCGAGTGGCTGGTGGAGCGCGGCTTCAGCGAGCATTATGGCGCACGCGAGCTGGAGCGCGTCGTGGAGCGGAGCATGCTATTGTTGCTCGCGCCCCATGTGCCTGCAATGATCGATGCCGTGAGCGGCGCGCCACAGCGGTTCGAGGTCGTTGTGCAGAACAACCAGTTGGCGCTGCGTTAACTATCGACTGCCGCTGGCGGAGGTTGACCGCGCCTGCTGCCGAATCGGCGCCCCTGAAGCGCGTCCTTGGGTGAACTCGGAGCAATCGGCTCAAGCTGCCCCTTGGGCTATCGCACGCACGGCTTCGATAATCGCCTGCGCGTCGATGCCATAGAATGCCAGCAACGTCTCAGGCTTGCCTGAACGGGGAATTTCGCGCACGGCGAGCCGATAGACTCGAATCCCGTAGCCATTCACCGCCGCCGCAACCGCCTCACCGATTCCGCCTTCGGGGTAGTGGTCCTCCACCGTAATCATCGCGCCGTTCGTCATCTGTCCACTGCGAATGAGCGTCTCGGCGTCGATGGGCTTCACGGAATAGAGGTCAATCACGCGAATCGGGATACCTTCTTGAAGCAACTGTTCGTGGGCTTTCAACGCTTCGTGGAGCGTGATTCCCGCGCCGACGACGGTGACCACATCGTGGGGCGACTGGCGCAGGATTTTACATCCGCCGATGGGGAATGTCTCGTCGTGGGCGTAAATCACGGGCGTTTTGGGGCGCGTGGTGCGAATGTACACGATGCCCTGATAGCGCGCCGCCTGCTCCACCAGTTTCACGGCGGAAACGGCGTCGGCGGGATACAGCACCACCGCGTCGGGGATGGCGCGAAACATCGCGAGGTCTTCCAGTCCCATTTGCGAAGGTCCGTCCTCGCCGATGGAGACGCCCGCGTGCGAGCCGCAGAACTTCACATTCGCCCTGCCAATCGCCGCCATGCGAATGAAGTCATACGCGCGGCTCAGGAAGCAGGCAAAGCTGGAGGCGAAGGGGATTTTTCCGCACTCCGCTACGCCCACTGCCGCACCGACCATGTTCTGCTCCGCGATGAAGCACTCCACGAACCGCTCAGGGAACGCCTTGAGGTACTTCTCGGAGAAGGTGGAGTTCTTCACATCGCCGTCGAGTGCGTAGATCCGCGGGTCAACCTGCCCCAACGCGACCAGCGCGTCGCCGTAGGCTTCGCGCGTGGCGACCTGCGCGCCGGGTTCGTAGGTGGGCAGGCTCGCCGTGGGGATTTCGGCAGGGTACGCAGGCGCGCGCCCCTCACGGGGAGGCTGCACACGCAGTCGGCTTGCCCGCTCTATCTGCTCAGGCGTCGGTTGCAGTTCGGCTATCGCCTGCGCGGCGAGTTCAGGTGGAAGCGGCTTACCATGCCAGCCCTCCTTGTCTTCCACAGCGGACGCGCCCTTGCCCTTGAGCGTGCGGGCTAAAATCGCGACGGGTTGCTCCGCACTTTGCGCCGTGTCCAGCGCACTGAGAATCTGCACCATATCGTGCCCGTCTATTGACAGGACTTGCCAACCGAACGCTTCGAAGCGACGCTGGTAGGTCGACATATCGTGCTGGAGCATCGTCGGCTGGCTCTGCCCTTGACGATTCACATCGACCAGTGCAATCAGATTATTCAGTTTGTAGTGGCTGGCGAAGGCGGCGGCTTCCCACACTGCGCCTTCGGCGGTCTCACCATCGCCGAGCAGGCAGTAGACCTTCGCAGGGATTCCGTCGCGCTGAAGGGTAATCGCCATCCCTGCCGCGATGGACAGCCCTTGCCCCAGCGAGCCTGTCGCGGCACCGTACCATGCGAAGCGTGGCGTCGGGTGCCCCTCTAAATCGCTGTCAAACTCCCGCAGAGTATCTAAATGCTCGATGGGGAACGCCCCTGCCTCTGCCCACGCCGCGTACAGTAGCGGTGCAGCGTGCCCTTTAGAGAAAACGACTCGATCGTTCAGCGGATTGCGCGGGTTGGATACTTCGTAGCGCAGCGCGTGAAAAAACAGCGCCGCCACCAAATCCGCCGCCGACATACAGGTCGTGGGATGCCCTGAACCTGCTTTGGTCGTCGAGCGGATGGAATGGATGCGTAGCAGATTCGCTTTCGTCTGTAGCGCCGTAATCAGCTCAGGGGAGTAGCCAGCCATGGTCCTCTCTCTCCGTCGCAAAGAGTATACCTGTTCGGAATTCCTCAAGAGATGTCATTTGTACGAAGACTTATCGGGCAGGCGTTGATGACCTCACGGGCGTCTCGATGTGCCCCGTGCGATAGCGCGGAAACAGTTCCCCTACCGTGCTGGACGACTACCGTTGCGAGTCGAGCCGTCGCTTCAGTTCGTCCAGCTTCATCAACGCCTCAACGGGCGTGAGAGCAGTAATGTCCAGTTCGCGCAACGCCTCCAGCACAGGATGTTCAGCGGCTTCGAAGAGCGTGAGCTGCAGCTTCTTGGTGCGCATGCTGGGCGCGTCGCTGCTGGGGGGCTGCATCGCGCCCTGCACGCCGCGCTTCTCGAACTCGCGCAGAATCTGCTCGGCGCGTTGCACCACTTCAGGGGGCACGCCCGCCATCCGCGCCACGTGCACGCCGTAGCTGCGGTCGGTACCGCCCGGTAGCACCTTGTGCAGCCAGATGATGCGGTCGCCCTGCTCCTTCACCGCCACGCGATAGTTCGCCACGCCCTCCAGACGGTTCGCCAGCTCGTTCAGATAGTGATAGTGGGTGGCGAAGAGCGTCTTGCAACCGATGGCGTGCAGGTATTCTGCCACTGCCCACGCGATTGCTAAGCCGTCATAGGTGCTGGTGCCGCGCCCAATCTCGTCCAGAATCACGAGGCTGCGCGGCGTAGCGTTGTTGAGGATGTTGGCGGTCTCGGTCATCTCCACCATGAAGGTGGATTGCCCCGTAGCAAGTTCATCCCGCGCCCCGACGCGGGTGAAAATCCGATCCACCAGCCCAATCTCAGCGCGGTCGGCAGGCACGAAACTGCCGATATGAGACATCAGTGTTATGAGTGCATTTTGTCTGATAAAAGTGCTCTTCCCGCTCATATTCGGGCCCGTCAGGATAATCAGCCGCTGGCTCTCGTCAAGGCGGCAGTCGTTGGGCACGAAGGGGTTCTCGCTGAAGCGTTCCACGACGGGGTGGCGTCCGCCGTAGATATGGATGCGGTCTTCTAAATCCACCACGGGGCGGGTGTAGCGATAGCGGATGGCGTTCTCGGCGAAGGCGCACAGCACATCGAGTTCGGCAATCGCTCTCGCCAGCGACTGGAGCGCGGGGGTCTGGCGCGCCACTTCCGCACGCACCTGCGCGAACAGTTCAAACTCCAGCGCGTTCATGCGCTCTTCCGCGCCCAGCAGAATCGCCTCCTGCTCTTTGAGTTCGGGCGTGATGAAGCGTTCGGCGTTGGCGAGGGTCTGCTTGCGAATGTAGTCAGGCGGCACTTTGCTCAGATGGGGCTTGGAGACCTCCAGATAGTAGCCGAACACGGCGTTGTAGCCCACTTTGAGGCTGGGGATGCCCGTGCGCTGGCGCTCTTTGGCTTCCAGTTGGGCGATCCAGTTTTTGCCGTCGGTGCGCACTTGGCGCAGACGATCGAGTTCGGGGTCGTAGCCGTCTCGGATGATGCCCCCTGATTTGAGGTCAGCGGGCGGTTCGTCTACGAGGGCGCGCTCCAGCAGGGTGCAGAGTTCCTGCATCGGCGCAAGGCGCGGCGCGAGGCTGGCTAAGAGCGTCGGGAGCGCGGGCAGCTCGCCGAGCAGCGCGTTGACCTCCGCGAACAGGTCGGGGATGCGCTGCAGTGTGTTGCGTAGGGCGACCAAGTCGCGGGCGTTCGCTGTGCCCGTGCTGGCGCGGGCGGCGAGGCGTTCCAAATCGGCGAGCGGGCGCAACATCTGCCGTATCGCATCGCGCCGCAGGCTCTGCTGAGCAAGCGCGTCTACCGCGTTCAGGCGGTCGTTGATAGCGTCGGGGTTCAGCAGCGGCTCGTCCAGCCAGCGCTTGAGCAAACGCGCCCCCATCGGCGTGCAGGTGCTGTCCAGCGTCGCCAGCAGCGTGTAGCGACGCGAGTTGTCCATCAGGTTCTGCGTCAGTTCCAAGTGCCGTCGTGCCGTTGCGTCCAGATACATAAACCGCTCTACCGAGTAGGTTGCGAGCGTGCGGATGTGCTGCAGGGCGTCGATCTGATTGTGTTGCAGATAGCGCAGGGCGAGCGCGGCGGCGTCCAGTCCGCGCGTGTAGTCCTCGCAGCCGAAGCCGCGCAGCGACTCCACGCCGAAATGGTGCAACAGAATCTGCCGCGAGTCGCGCCCGATCCATTCCTGCATCGGCACGGGGGTAATTGTCGCGCTGAGTTGCTCGCGTAGGGTCTGGATGAGTTCCTCCTGGTCTTCGGGAACCAGCACTTCGGCGGGCTGCAGGCGGAACAGCTCATCGAGCAGTTTCTCCTGTCGCCGTTCGCCCGCGATTTCGGTGGTCAGAAACTCGCCGGTGGACACATCCACCACGCCCAGCCCGTGCACCGGTTCGCCCAGCACCGCCGCCACGAGGTAGTTGTTGGCGCGGGCGTCCAGCATCGAGTCTTCCAGCACCGTGCCCGGCGTGAGAATGCGTGTGACGCGCCGTTTGACCAAGCCCTTGGCGAGTTTGGGGTCTTCAATCTGGTCGCAAATCGCCACGCGATAGCCTTTTTGCACCAGTTTGGCGATGTAGCGTTCGTAGGCGTGGATGGGCACACCTGCCATCGGGATACGTCCGTTGCTGCCGTCCTCGCGCCCGGTCAGCACGATTTCCAGCTCGCGCGCGGCGATTTCGGCGTCCTCTCCGTAAAACTCGTAGAAGTCGCCCACCTGCATCGCCAGCAGCACATCGGGGTTCTCGGCTTTGAGCCGAAAGTATTGCTGCAGCATGGGCGTTTGGGCTTGGAACTTGCTGGGTTGCATCGACGGGGGATTATACCTTGCGGGAGGGGA
>JAOAES010000020.1 GCA_026416655.1 Fimbriimonadales bacterium | reverse complement strand
GTGGTTCTCGCGCTCATCACACTGGGGCTGCTTGCGTCGTTGGGCGTCGGCGTGAAACCGATTTTCGTGCAGTATGTGTTGCTCAAGCTGCTGGGCATCGGCTGGCTTTGTGCGATGGTGATTGCGCTCTCGCTCTATCTCCCCCCCGCCGCGAATGTCACGCTCTCGCTGATTCTGGCGTTCGGTTCGGGCGTGTTCAACCGCCTGCTGCTGATGGCGCACTGGGAGCATGACCTGAGCGCGCTGTGGCTGAACCTGCTCTACGGCGTGTTGCCCCACTATGACTACTTTGATATGAGCAAGAAGGTGGTGTTCGACTGGGGCTTAGCGCCGTGGTGGGTGCTGGGCGCGATGGCGGGGTATGCGGTAATCAGCGGCGCGGCGTGGCTGCTGATTGGCTGGCTGCGCTTCCGCAAGCAGACGATAGGATAGGAGATACCGTCGGGGCGCGTCCGCAACGCGCCCCGACCCACTAACACCCACTGCCGAAGTTGAACAGTACCACCAGCAGGTCGGCGTCATCCACTGTGCCGTCGCAGTTCACATCCACGCGCCCCAAGTTCTGACCCGAGTTGCCGAACGCGAACAGCACCTGCAGCAGGTCGGCATCGTCCACGCAGCCGTTGCCGTCCACATCGCCAGAGGGCGTGCCCCGCGTGTCCAGCAAAAACGCCTCCAGCTGCCCAGACGCTGCGTTGAAACCCCCTCTCACAAGGCAGCCGCCTATCAAAACCGCGTCGGGGTTGCCTACCTACTAACAGGGCTTCATAGCACCCCACTCACACGAAGTCGCTCAGGATCACGGTTCGACACTGAGGATGCACAAACGCCCGCAAATCGGCGTCATTCGTCAAAAACCAATCGCACCCTGCCGCCACTGCAGAAGCGCAGTGAATGGCGTCCAGCAGTGTAAAGCGGTGCGCCGCACGAAGCTGAGCGGCTTGCTCCAAAATCGTCCAAGAGACAGGCAGCGCCTCGTGCAAGACGGACTGAAAGAAGCCATGATATGCCTGAATCAGCGCGAGGTTCTGTTGCCGAAACGGAACCACCAGGCTCTCCGCCAAAGCCAGCTCACTTGAGACGAGCTGTGCCTGTGCAGGAATCAAGTTGAGCGCAGCGCTACAAAACGGCTCTATTTGCTCCACGAGATAGATGACCACCGAAGTGTCAAGGTAGATTCTCATTCCGAACATCCCGATCGGCGCGCAGTTCTTTGAGCCTCGTGGCGACTTCATCGGGCGAGGACGCTTGATGCCCTGCCGCCTGTAGCGACGCCCAGATGCGCCGAAGCGCCTCACGCCAATCACTCGACGAGTTGGGAGCGGGAATAGAAATCACCACTTCCACCTCCGCGCTCTCCACAGGCAGGGGCGTGCTGAGTTCCACAACACGCCCCTGCGATAGCTTCCCGCGTGCTGTGTAGACAGGCATTCAAATCACCTGCCTGATTATACCGCACGGTCGCCCTCACCTATGCCGTAAGAGGGGAAGACAACACCGTAGGGGCGCGTCCGCGAAGCGCCTTCCGATAAAAAGACAATTTCTAATGCGAGGCACTTACTAATGCGCATTTGAAGCCCCACTGGGGCAATTTCTGACAGACCTCGCACCTGTCGCAACTGCGCTGGGCAGTTAGCGCAATCCCTTCTCCTTGAGCACCGCATCTACCCACTCCGCATCCGCCTCCGACAGCGCAGGCTTTGGCGGCTGACGATAGTCAATCAACAAGTGATACCGCCCCTGCTCATACACCTTGTCCACCAACGCCTGCAAGTCCAGTGGCGCGTCCGCATCCGTAGGGCGCAACGGAATGTTGATTATCGGCAACGGCTCGCGCAACGCTATCGGATAATACTCACGAAAGGTCGGACGCTCCGCCCGAAACACACACACCCGATACGGCGTGCGCTCGGGCGCGTGCAAGTAAGTCTCAGGCACGCTCAGTACCCACTCGCCCGTGCGCAGCAGGTCAATCTCTACCAAGTTGATGCCCGCCTGAATGGTCTCCTGCTGCTTGCGTAGGTACTGCGCCTGCCCTGTGCCCGGCAACTTGTTGGCAAGGCTCAGCACCTCAATCGTGGTGATGACGCGCTCGCCGGCAGGCTCGATGATGTTGATGAAGGTTTCGGTGATTGGCTCGCTGGTGATTTCGAGGTAGATGGGGCGCGTGCGCGGGCGAGCGGTA
>JAOAES010000322.1 GCA_026416655.1 Fimbriimonadales bacterium | reverse complement strand
GGCGGCTTTCTTATCGCCGCCTGTGCCGAACAGGTAATCGAACTCATCTGGCTGGATTTTCCCCTCGTTCAGGAGCAGGCGCGCTCCCCGTCGGCACAAGCCCTTGAGCGCGGAGCCGGGGATGACGGGCATCCCGTAGGTATGGTGCAGCGTCAGCCCCACTTCCAGCGGGCTGGCGTTGCCCAAGCCAATCGCAATCGGCGCGGCGGCGGTCATACAAAAATGGACACGCTGGCGGTCGGCTGGTTCGGTATGGGCAAACTGACGCCAGCGACGGAAAGCCATCCTGTAGAATTCCGACGCACCGAGTTGGCTGACCGCGTTCAGCAGCTCCTCTTCAGGCATCGGTTGCTGATTGTCGCGTTCTCTCGGTTTATGTCCCGCCAAATAGCGTTGCAGGGCTAATCCCGCATGAGTGGTTGAGTCGATGCCAAGCTCATCCAGAGCGCCTCGTCGCGCCGGAACGCCGATTTTTGCGCTCATTCGCGTTGTCCTCCTGTCTTCACGCCCAGTATTGAGACAGCGAACCGCTTGAAATAGACCCAGGCATGCAGCACCTGCCGGGTGTAGAGCATGTACTGCAGCGCGTCGGCTTTGATAATCTCTTGGAGCAGCGGGTCGTTCGCGCCTCCTTTGCCGTCGGTCTCGATGCCCAGAATTTTCCCGACATGTTTGAGCAGCAGCTGGTGCGCTTCGGCGCGGGCTTTCTCGTCGCTTTGCGCTTTGTCGGCGGAGAAGGCGACGGCTTGACATAGCCCACAGGTGCGCGCCAGCACGGGAAAGTCGTGGCACAGCCCGCCGTAGATTTCCTGTACCTTCTTATCGCACTGCGCAACCTGTTGCACCAGTTGCATGGCGTGTTGCATAGCTTGTTGAGCGCGTGTTGGGGTCATGGGTACGTCACCACCTTACACAGTCCGCGTCCTATGGTCGCGTCGCCGCCGATTTGGAGTAGCGCGCTGGGAGCAATCTGGCTCAGCGGCACGGAACCACGCGTTTGGGAAAGGAACCCATAGAAAATCGCCTCTGCCGGTACGGCTTCTTCGTACCACAGACCGCCTTGCGCCACTGTCTTTACTGTGTCCTCCAGGCGCACGCGCGCGGCAACTTCCGTGCCCGTCTCGCTGAGGAAGTTGAAAGTCTCGTTTGACACAATTGCGAACCGTTTGAGAAACATCGGGCGGTCGGACTCTTCGAACAGGATGTCCGCCAGTGTTCGCCCGATTCGTCCCGCTTGCTCCTTCTGCCCCAGATTGCAGTTCAGGTCAATATCTTCCAGATAGACCTTATGCCGATGCTGAAGTTCTGTCTCCTGAGGCACGGCGACTTCGAGCGCACCAATCTGGATATCGAGGTCTGTGATACTTGAGATGCCCATCGCGTGCGCGGCGCGTTGCAAGCGTTGCAAGATTAGGGGGCATGTGACATAGGCGAACACGCCATAAAAGCTCCGCACAGGCAGGCACAGGATGCGTAGGTCGGTGAACATCCAGTCGCCGGCGGCTTCCTGCGTGCCGAACGCCTGCTGAACCCATCCCGGTTCCTGCGGTTCGCCTTTTTCGTTGAAGGTGGTGAAGTGGTCGCGCAGCACGCCCTTGAAAGCCGAAGCAGGGACGATGGGGAACCCCGTCGCCTTTTCACGGGCAATCGGCAGGTCGACATTCGCCACCGCCTGCCCCGTACCGACGTGCAGCGGGGTAAGTGCATGCAGAAAAATCAGTTTCGTCTCCTTCATCATTAGCCTCCCTCATCACAGTTCCAGACGCCCCAAAGGGCGAGTCCGAACCCGGCTTCACGGGCGCGGTCGCCGTTCTCGGCGCGCCCGTTCTGCTCTTTGCCGTCGCTGACCGATTCCAGCCAGCATTTCTCGGCTAATACTCCAGGGTCGCCCTCGACGACTTCGAAGAAATAGACCGAACCAGCAGGGGCGCACCACTTCACGGGTTTAGGACCCACTTTTTTCAGGCTCCAGCCGCTGACAGCGAGGCGGCGCGGTACGGCAGCAGCAACCAGCTTGAGTTCCACTTCGGGCGCGCATGGTGGCGAGCCAATAAGGGCGCAGTTCCCGTTGCGCTGCTCCTTCTTCAGCCAGCCTGGCTCCCACCCACAGGTAAACAGTGCAGGCGTGGCGAGGTACATTCGCACGCGCTTCGTCCCTTTAAGCGCGTTTTTTAGCTCGTCGGGACAGGTAAGCCATGCCGAGTTGTCCAGCTGCTCTACATACGCCAGTCGGCGCTCGCCGCCCAGCCCGCCCGCGCCTTGCACGCGCGACAGATCAGTACTCACCTGTGCAAGGATACTCCAGCAGTAGGCGCGCTGCTGTTTCATATCGTGCAGCTCGTAGCTGCGATACTCTACGGTGTACAGCAGGCTCTCCTCGCTGGTGAGCGTGGCTTCGTTAATGGCGACATGCACGCGCCGTTCCGCAGGTGGCGAGGAGATTTTGTGAAGTTTTCCTGGGGGCTTATCCAGCAGCCAGCCTCGCAAAGCGTCCCAATCCCAGAAGTCGTAGCCCGAGACGGGCTTGTCGCGATTGGGCGAAGTGAGCATCAGAGGCTGTAAGCCACAGTCATAGTGAGGCATGCAGCATCCTTGTCCCCCTTTCAGGATGTACGGACGCAAGGGGACGACCTCTATTGGCTCTTCGGCAGGTGTGGCTTGGGCTTCACCTTCACTTGACGCCTCGTGGGATTGGGAGCAGGGCTGTTGCCCGCGCTTCTGCCGAAACACCACCGCGTCAGCGGGCGCGGGAAACACATACTGTTCATTCAGTTGCAGGAGCGGTCCCTTGACGCATTCTTCTGAATAGCCGTTGCGCACGGCTTCCCAGTCCACCCCCTTAAGGTTGCCAATCAGCGTGCGTAGAAAGCCCGCTGTTGTACTTGGAGTGGGGATAGGCATACTCACTGCCGCCTGTGCGCCCAGCTCCATACCAAACGGACGCCCATCACGGAATAGCATACTATCGATGGGGTAGATGCGTACAGTTTTCCAACTCATACCTGCACCTCCGGGTAAAGCGCCAACATGCGAGCGATAATCATCAGGTGCGCCAGCTGGCGTAGATCATTGGCGGTACGCAGCCATGCAGGGAGAACTGGAGCGTACTCGTGCCCTTCCTTGCGTTCAATTACACGCTGGGTTTCTGGTAGGATGATTGCACGCTGAGCATTTGGCTCCAAGCATTCATACTCACGGGCGAGTTGCAAGAGTTCGTAGGGCAACCCTTTCGCTAAGCCCAACCGAAAAGCGTTGACCCAGCAGCCCCATTCGCGACACTCGCTCCAGGGCAGGGTCACCGTAATCGCCTCGCCGCTGCGGGGGTAGTAAGCGACGGCGAGGCGATCGCGCCCCGCGGCTTTCGCGGCTTGCTCGGCGCGGCGCGCCCAACCCAAGGCGTCATGCAGATGCTCCAGCGCGTGTACAATTGCCACACCTGCCGAAAGCGTTGGCAAGCACGACAGTTCAATACCTCCGCTTTCTAACCCCTTGCGATACTGCTCCATGCGTGCATTGAACCGAGAAGCCAGCTGTTGCGCACAGGCAATCGCGCAATTGGCAGGCAGCAACGCCAGCACATCATCGCCGCCTGCATAAATCAAGTAGCCGCTGTATCTGTTATTCACCAGGTCTTTTGCGTCATCAGCAAACTCACTCAGGATTGCAGAGAACCGCTGATGATGCGTCATAGCAGTTAGACCATCCAGAAACCGCCCCATGTGATCGCCGTCGGCAACGAGAATTGCGTAGTACGAGAGGTACTCTTCGGGGATTCCCCTGCGGTGTAAAACGCCGCGCACCTTCGCAGCGGCTTGTTCTGCCTCTGGAAACTGATCTTCGTACTGCTGCCAGCGAGGGTCGTATCGATGTTCATCTTTCGCCTCCATCCAGCGGCTCTGATGAACAAAGGTACTCAGCTCTGGCTCGTTCAGCTTGCCTGACCAAGATTCCAACTCGCGAATAGCGTCGGTCGCCTCTTGGAGCAAGAAGTTCTCTAATGCGCGGAACGCCATCTCGGTAGTAGATGGAACCTTTGCACCACCACGCGTTTCGCTGTAGCCACGATACCGTTTGATGAGGGAGATGACATCCAGTGTCTCGCGTGGCTTGAGGTAAAGCGGCGGCTTACCGACCAGTGCGCTGGGCAGGCGATAGCCCGACTCATATTCTTTGAACACGCTATCGTAAGCGGGGTCTAACGGGCTTTTGGGGCGGTTCTGGCTGAGGGGTGGCTGCCTGAAATCGCGCAGTGCCTTACGTGCAGCCAGCAACGCCTCCGCCTGCTGACGCGCCTGCGGATACTGACTGTCGTCTTCCAGAGGCGCCCACGCTGCGTAAAACTCCAGAAAGTTTTTCAACTGGTGCTTCAGCAAATCCTCATCCAGAGCGTTGGAGAATTCGGGGATGTCTTTGGCGATATCGCGTAAGGCTCCTGACTGCTGTTCGTCTCCCCACCACTGACGTTTGAGAAACTCTTGCGCTGTAAACCACGCCTTTTGCGCTACTTTGTGCAGACTCTCATCGGTTTCGATGCAACATAAGATGCGGTTAGGCGCGGAGGGCTGGGCAGCGTTAGCGGGGTAGATAAGCGTCGCTTTATATTTATCTTCCAAAAACTTCGCCACTTCGCCTGCAATCTGGCTCAGCAGTTTCGACCCTGCCGTGAG
>JAOAES010000294.1 GCA_026416655.1 Fimbriimonadales bacterium | reverse complement strand
TGCGCGGAGTGGCTCTTGGGGGGACGCTGCTAATTCTGCAGCTGTTCCGCCACAAGTTGCGGGGTTAGCGCGAGTGCGTCGGCGAGTTTTTCGGGGTCTTTGCCGCCCGCCTGTGCGAAGTCGGGTCGCCCGCCACCGGAGCCGCCCACTTGCTGGGCAATCTGCCGAATCAGGTTGCCCGCGTGCAGTCCGCGCTGCACCCACTGCGGAGCGACTTTGACCACCAGCACGACTTTGCCGTCCTGCGCCGCGCCGAGCGCCGCCACGCCGACACCTTTTTGAATCAGGCGGTCGGCGATTGAACCGAGCGACTTGGCGTCCACGCCCGAAACCGCCTGCGCCGCCACCTGCACGCCGTTCACCTCTACAGGGGTAATCTGCTCGACGGCTTGAGCGGCGGCACGCTGCTTGAGTTGCTCCAGCTCCGTTTGCAGCGCGTCGAGCTGGTGCTGCAGGCGTTCCACCGCGCGGGGCAGTTCGGGCACGGGGGTTTGCAGGCGTTCGGCGGTCTCGCGGATGGCGTGTTCGCGTTCACGCAGCCACTGGTACAGGGCGCGCCCCGTGAGGGCTTCGATACGCCGCACGCCCGCCGCCACGCTGCCCTCATGCACAATCTTGAACAGTCCTGCTTCTACGGTGTTGCGCAGGTGCGTGCCGCCGCACAGCTCCAACGAGAAGCCCGGTATCTCCACCATGCGCACGCGCTCGCCGTATTTCTCGCCGAACAACATCATCGCGCCACGCCTTCGCGCCTCGTCGATCGGCACATCGTTGTAAATGCGCACCTCCAACTCCTGCAACAGCCTCTCATTCACCAGCGACTCGATGCGCTCCAGCTCTTCGGGCGTCACGGCGCGTGGGTGCGTGAAGTCGAAGCGCAGTCGGTCGGGGGCGACCAACGAGCCTGCCTGCGCCACGTGGGTTCCGAGAACCTGCCGGAGCGCGGCGTGCAGCAGGTGCGTCGCCGTGTGGTTGCGCTGGATGTCCAGTCGGCGTTCGGCGTCCACGCGCGCCTGCACGCTCTCGCCTAAGCGCAGCGTTCCCTCCAGAATTCGCGCGTGGTGGAAGTAGTAGTCGTTCGCTTTCTGGGTGTCCAGTACCTGAGCGCGTCCGCCCTGCCACTCGATGACGCCTGTGTCGCCCACCTGTCCGCCCGCTTCGGCGTAGAACGGCGTGCGGTTCAGCACGATTTCGACGGTCTCGCCTACGCCCGCTTCGGGGATGAGGTTGCCCTCGCGCACGAGTCCGACCACCTGCGCCTCGCCTGAGAGGTGTTCGTAGCCGATGAACTCGGTGGGGGCGGTCTGCTGTGCGAGTTCCGCCAGCGCCGCGCCCGTTTGCACGAAGAGTTTCTCGGAGATGCCGCTCGCTTCGCGGGCGCGCTGGCGTTGCGCTTCTAACGCTTGCTCAAAGCCCCGCAGGTCGATGCTGATTCCTCGCTCGGCGGCGATTTCGCGCGTCAGCTCTAAGGGGAAGCCGTAGGTGTCGTACAGCATAAACACGCGCTCGCCCGACAGCTGCTTATGCTGCAGCGTGTCGGGGTCGGCGAGCATCTCCTCCAGCCGCGTGAGTCCTGCCTGCACGGTATGGCGGAACCGCTCTTCTTCGTAGCGCAGCGTGGTTTGAATATACTCTTGCCGTTGCACGATTTCGGGGTACTGGTCGCCCAGCGCGTCGACCACGGCGGGCACAAGGTCGGCGAAGAAGGGTTTCTCGAAGCCCAGCACGCGCTGCCCCCTAAGAATCGCGCGCCGGATGATGCGCCTTAGCACATAGCCGCGCCCCTCGTTTTGGGGGATGACGCCGTCGGCGATGGTGAAGGTCGCCGTGCGGATGTGGTCGGCAATCAGGCGGATGGCGGTGTCGGTCGGCTCACCCTGCTTGTAGCGCACGCCCGCAAGGTCTTCGATTCGCTTCACAATCGGCGCGAACACATCGGTCTCGAAGGGGCTATCGAAGCCCATCAGCACGGCGGCGGTGCGCTCCAGCCCCATGCCCGTGTCGATGTTCTGCCTGGGCAGCGGTGTGAGCTTCGGTTTGCCGTTCTCTTCGCTACGCTCGTACTGCATGAACACGAGGTTCCAGATTTCCAGCCAGCGTCCGCAGTCGCACGCGGGACCGCAGTCGGGGTTCGTGCAGCCTGTATCGAGGCGCGTGTCGTAGAAAATCTCGGAGCAGGGACCACAGGGACCGTTGGGACCTTCGGTGATGGCGTTGGCGGGCCAGAAGTTGGTCTTTTCGCCCAGCCGCCAGATGCGGTTTTCGGGAATGCCCACCTCGCGGTTCCACACACTGAATGCCTCATCGTCGTCCTGAAACACAGTGAACTGCAGGCGGTCGGTGTCCACCTTCAACCGCTCGGTCAGGAACTCCCACGCGAACAGAATCGCCTCGCGCTTGAAG
This sequence comes from Fimbriimonadales bacterium, assembly GCA_026416655.1. Classification (GTDB taxonomy): domain Bacteria; phylum Armatimonadota; class Fimbriimonadia; order Fimbriimonadales; family GBS-DC; genus GBS-DC. The sequence continues at coordinate 851 of JAOAES010000294.1, read as the reverse complement.
TAGTCGCCGAAGCTGAAGTTGCCCAGCATCTCGAAGAAAGTGAGGTGCGACAGGTCGCCCACCGATTCGATGTCAGTGGTGCGCAGGCATTTTTGCACGGTGGTCACGCGGGGTGCAGGGGGTTGCGCCACACCCAGAAAGTAGGGCTTGAACTGCACCATGCCCGCGCTGGTAAACAGCAGCGAGGGGTCTTTGGGCACAAGGCTGTCGGAGGGCAACAGCAAGTGCCCTTTCTCCTGAAAGTAGCTGAGAAAAGCCTGTCTCAACGCACGCGCGTTCCAGTGCATCGGTTCCTGCTCCTGAATGGGATAATGACGCTATGAGTATACCCCGCGCGTGCGCGTTCAGAGGCTCGCGTCTCTGGACGCCCTCACCGCCAAGCCCCTCTCCTGCGACGCCGGAGAGGGGGCAAGGAGGTGAGGGTGAATGAATGGTTTCAAACTCTGACCAGTATTAGTTCCTGTCTTCTTGCGGACCCCACTCGTAGCCCCAGCAGTACCAGGTGTAGACCGCCATCGGGTCAGGGTCGCTACAGGAAGGCTCGGAATAGTTCGCCTGCCCGCGGTCGGTGGGGTAGAGTTTCTGGTACTGATACCACTTGGAGTGCCCGTCCAAGTGCAGCACGACGGAGCCTTCGCTGTGGCGTCCCTTGAAGCTGCCCCCGATGCGACTTGTCCAGAACTGGGGACCGGGCCACTGCATACGGCTGGGCGGCAAGTCGATCATCGCCACCGCGCGCGAGGGACGAGTCACGCGCCCCGAGTCTACGGCGGAAGGGTTGTAGTTGCAGTCATACAGCCCATAGCCGCCCAGTCCGTTATGCACCATGTAGTCCATCGGCGGATAGATGT
>JAOAES010000271.1 GCA_026416655.1 Fimbriimonadales bacterium | reverse complement strand
TGCCCCCTCTCCCGCGTGCAGGAGAGGGGGCAGGGTTTTGAGATAGACCAGCACAGCAGGAAAAAAGCCCTTCGGACAAAAAACAGAAGCGCATATGAAACTCGCATGTCAAGAGGGGCTAATACCGGGCAACAGCCTACCTGAGCGACTGGAGAAACTCGCGGCGTGGGGCTACGAAGGGATTGAGTTCTGGGGCGGCGGGATTAAAGAGCGCGTCGCCGAGATCCAGAGCGCGCTGAAGAACAGTCCTGTGAAAGCCAGCACCATCTGCGCAGGCTTTCGGGGCTGCCTGCTGGACGCCGACCCCGCGCAGCGCGACCTCGCGATGCAGGACATCCGCGACCTACTCTATGTGGCGGGCGACATCGGCGCGACGGGGCTGATTGTGGTTCCCGTTTTCGGCGGACCGCGCATCCCAAACCTCAGCCCGTTGGCATCTCCTGAGCAGCTGGAACACGAACTGCTCCTCAAGCTGCTGGAAGACCTCGTGAAGACGGCGGAGAAGGCGGGCGCGCATATCCTGCTGGAGCCGTTGAACCGCTATGAGACGCACTTTCTACGCCGACTGGAGCAGGCGACGGCAATCTGCGACGCGCTGCCCCACCCCAACCTCAAAATCATGGCGGACTTTTTCCACATGTCCATCGAGGAGGCGGACATCCCCACCGCGATTCGGGCGGCAGGGCAACATATCGCGCATGTGCATTTGGCAGACAGCAACCGTCTGCTGCCCGGGCAGGGGCATACCGATTTCAGAAGCGGGCTCGCCGCCCTGCGTGAAATCGGCTACGCGGGCTACATGGCGCTGGAGTGCGGAATCGCGGGCGACCCCGCCGTCGAGTTGCCCAAAGCGGCGGCGCATTTGAAAGCCCTGCTCTCCTAAGCCGCTTCTTGCTGCAGGCGTTGCTGAGCGCGACGCTCCCGCAGGCGTTGCTCAGTCTGGCGAAGGAGCTGCTCGCAGTCATCGCACTCGCCAGGGTAGAACGCCCAGCCGAAATGCACGGCGAACCGCTGGCTCAGGTTCGCGCTGAAGGCGGTCTGCAGCCACTCGGTGAGCAGTTGCGCCACCCGCTCTGCGATTTTAGGCGCGTGTTCGCCGGCGTAGGGCATCAGCAGCCCCAGCGAAGCATAGCCGTACCGCCCCACAATATCGGCTTTGCGCACCGAGTCGCGTACCACTGCCGCCGCCTGCAGCAACAGCTCCCCCAGCGCAAACTCGCCCAGCGAGTCGAGCGCGCTCTTCTCCGCCACGAACTCAAATACGGCGAATCCCACGCTCTGATCGTAGCGTGCAGCGCGCTGTAGCTCTTCGCGCAGGCGCACTGCCAGATAATCCGCGGAGAACAGTCCTGTCTGCGGGTCCAGTATCCGCGCCTCGAAATCCCCTCGCTCTAATGCACGGGCGCGTGAACGCTGCTCGTCCAGCCACTCCGCCTCGCTCACAATCCGCCGCAGCTTCTGCGTCGCGTTGCGCAGGATATGCGACACATAGTTGCAGGAAATCTTCAGCTTGTGCGCGATTTCCGTCTGGTTGTACCCCTCGTTGAAAAAGAGGTGCAATACCTGCTGCTCGATTTGCTTCAGTTGTTGCATTGCGGTCTCCACCACCACCCGCTCCTCAATCGGCAGGTTGAAGGTCTGGCACGGCTCGCAGTTCAGTTTCTCCAGGTCGTAGCCGTTCCACTCTTCCTCTTCGTCCTCGTAAATCGCGTCCAGCGAGCTGACTTTGAACACCTCGCGCGTCATCAACACATCTTCGATGGCTTTCGTGGTCATGCCCAGAAACTCGGCGATTTCCTGCGTTGTGGGCGGGCGCCCGTAGCGCGCGCTGAGTTCGTTCATCACGCGATTAATCTTGCTGTTCAGTTCTTGAAGCCACGCAGGTTCTTTGATAATCTTACCTTTATCGCGCAGGTAGTGCTTGATTTGCCCCACGATTAGATGCGTGGCGTAGGTAGTGAACTTGACCCCTTTTTCGGGGTTGAACAGGTCGAGCGCGTTCAGCAGCCCGAGATAGCCTTCTTGGATCAAATCCTCGATAGGCTCGCCCGAACC
>JAOAES010000258.1 GCA_026416655.1 Fimbriimonadales bacterium | reverse complement strand
CGCCCCCTGCCCAACCTGCTGCGCATCTTCGTGGGTGAATCGACCGACTCGCTGCAGACGCCTGCAGGCGACTGGGAAAGCATCGTGCAGATTGAAACTAACCTCGACAACGCAACTCCGCAACAGCTGGGCTATGTGATGGAGCGCGCCTTTGCAAAGGGCGCGCTCGATGTGTTTTTCACGCCCGTGCAGATGAAGAAGAACCGCCCTGGCGTGCATCTGACCGTGCTGGCTGCGCCGGAGCGCGCCGACGCGCTGATGCACCTGCTGCTGCGCGAGACGCCGACGCTCGGCGTGCGCTATAGCCTAATGAACCGCCGCTGCTTACGACGCGACTATCAGCAGGTGGAGACGCAGTTCGGCACAGTGCGAGTTAAGCGGGCGTGGGAGGGCGAACGGGTTTTGCACCATGCGCCCGAATATGAGGACTGCGCCGCGCTCGCGCAACAGCACGATGCGCCCCTGCACGCAATTATGCAGGAGGCAATTCAGAAAGCACGCGAAAGCGGCGATTAGGCTGACATCGTCCGCTCCCCGCTAATTGCGCGCCTCCGTGAAAGAAACGCTCCCCTTGACTCCCTGCTATGCATGGTATAATAAGCCTATCGGAGGCAATGATGAAACGGTATATCCTGCCTTTGGCTTTGTTGGGCGTCGCGGCGTTCCTGTTCGCGACGATGCCGCCAAGCGCGCAGCTGCGCGTTGGACAAAAAATGCCCGAAATGCGCTTCGTTGACCTCAAGGGCAACGAGGTCAAGATCGGGGGTAAGCAGGACAAGGTGTACCTGATCGACTTCTGGGCAACCTGGTGCGGTCCGTGCCGCGAAGCGATCCCCCATTTGCAGGAGCTGCACGACAAGTATAAGGATCGTGGGTTGGTAGTGGTGGGCATCGCGCTCGATTCGGGCACAGCCGACGAGGTACGCGCGTTTGTGGAACAGAACAAGATGACCTATACCATCGTCGTGCCGCCGAACGGACCGGACGTGATGCGCCGCGCCCGTGTGAAAGCCTTCCCCACGATGTACATCGTGGACAAGAAGGGCGTTATCCGCTACGCAGAAGAGGGCTTTGCCCCTGAAGTGAAGGAGGATATCCTCCGCGTCATCGGCCAGGCGATGATCGAGTAAGGAGCAAGGGGGAAATAGCCATTCAGAAGGAACTGAGAATCAATAATCGCATCCGCGCCAAAGAAGTGCGGGTCATCGATGTAGACGGCAAGCAGCTGGGCGTGATGCATATCCGCCGCGCCCTCAAAATCGCTCAGGATAAAGGTCTGGACTTAGTCGAAGTTGCGCCGACGGCGAACCCGCCCGTGTGTCGCATTCTGGATTACGGGCGCTACCGCTACGAGCAGGAGAAACTGGCGAAGGAAGCCAAGAAAAAACAAAAAGGTGGGGATGTGAAAACGATTCGCCTCCGCCCCGCCATCGGCGCGCACGACATCGAGACCAAAATCCGCAACGCCATCGAGTTTCTCGAAGATGGCGATAAGGTAAAATTCGTGGTCATCTTCCGCAGCCGCGAGTTCGGACGACCTCAAGTCGCCGAGCAGCTGCTGCGAAAGATAGCGACGGCGCTGGAGGAACACGGCGTCATCGAAAAACAACCTGGCATGGACGGCAGGCAGATGGTGATGGTGATTGCCCCCGCCAAGAAGCCCGCCGCGAAGCCGAAACCTGCGCCGCCAAGCGAAGGAGGTTCAACGCATGTCGAAGAGCAAAATGAAGACGAGCAAAACCGCCGCCAAACGGTTCAAGCGCACAGCGACGGGCAAACTGATGCACAAGAAAGCCGGGAACAGCCACCTGTTCCTGAGTAAGTCGCCCGCACGCAAACGCCGACTCGACCTGGAAGACGAACTCTTCAAGGGCGAGTACAAGCGCATCAATCGCCTTTTAGCAGGCAAGTAAGGAGGAGAAACGACTATGGCGCGAGTGAAAGGTGGAACGGTAACCCGCCGTCGCCACAAGAAGATACTCAAACTGGCAGAAGGCTACTACGGCGCAAAGAGCCGCCTGTTCCGTAAGGCGAACGAACAGGTGATGAAGTCGCTGCAGTACGCCTATCGCGACCGACGGCAACGCAAACGCGATTTTCGCAGGCTGTGGATTACCCGCATCAACGCGGCGTGCCGACTAAACGGCATTCGCTATCACGAGTTCATCCACGCACTGAGCGAGCGGGGAATCGAAATCAACCGCAAACAACTCTCGGAGATGGCAATCCACGACCCCGAAGCGTTCAAGATGCTTGTGGACTCGGTACGCCCCTCGTAGCACGAGCGTCTCGCTCGTAGGGTTTTGCTTGGGCGAGCCGCCCAAGCCACGCTGGGTAGCACGAGCGTCTCGCTCGTAGGGTTTTGCTTGGGCGGGACGCCCAAGCCACGAGAGCGATGAAATCCATTCAACAAATCTTAGCGGAAGCAGAGCAGGCGATTGCGCAGGCGACCTCCACCTCCGAACTGCAGGAGGTGGAGACACGCTATCTCGGTAAGAAGGGCGCGATAAGCCAGCTGCTGCGCCAGGTGGGCAGTCTCCCCCCGGAGGAGCGTCCCGCCTTCGGACAACAGGTGAACGCCGCCCGCGAGCAGCTGGAGCAACGCTTCGCCGAGCGACGCACCGAACTGGAGCAAGCCGAAATCGCCCGACGCATCGAAGCGGAACGCCTGGATGTCACCCTGCCCGGAACCCCGCTGCGCCCCGCCCGCCTGCATCCGCTAACGCTCACCATGCGCCGCGTGAAAGCCGCGCTCACAGGACTCGGCTTCGAGTTCGTGGACGGCTACGACCTCGAAGAGTTCCGCTACAACTTCGGCGCACTCAACTACCCCGAAGACCACCCCGCAATGGACGAGCAGAACTCGTTCCATATCGCGCCGGGCTACCTGATGCGCACCCAGACCACCAGTATTCAGGGGCGCATCTTCGAACAACTCCAACGCGGCGAGCGACAGCTGCCCCTGCGCATCGCCATCATCGGACGCTGCTACCGCTACGAGAATGTGGACGCCACTCACTCACATACCTTCCACCAGGTAGACGCCTTCATGGTGGACGAGGGCGTCAGCATGGCGCACCTGAAAGGCGTGCTGACGCAGTTCGCGCAACTTATGTTCGGCTCAGAGGTGCGTGTGCGCTTCCGCCCTGACTTCTTCCCGTTCGTGGAGCCTGGTGTGGACTTCGCTATCTCGTGGAAGGGCGGCTGGCTCGAACTCGGCGGCGCAGGGCTGATTCATCCCAACATTCTGGAGCGCTACGGCATCGACACGGAACGCTACAGCGGCTTCGCCTTCGGGCTGGGCATCGAGCGCATCCCGATGCTCCAATACGGCGTGGACGACCTGCGCCTGTTTCTGGAGAACGACCTGCGCTTCCTGGAACAGTTCCCGATTCTGTAGGATGCGAGAATGCCCGGGCTGCCTCTCTTGGCAGGAACCCCACTCCCCGCGCCGAACCCTCTAACAAGAGGTGAGTCTGATGAGCGACTACACGCCGAAGCCAGAGCATAAGTTCACGTTCGGGCTATGGACCGTAGGCAATATCGGGCGCGACCCGTTCGGCGAACCGGTGCGCCCGCGTATTCCCCCGACACGCATCGTGCAGAAACTCGCCGAGCTGGGCGCGTGGGGCGTGAACCTGCACGATAACGACCTCGTCCCCATCGATGCCACGCCCGCCGAGCGCGACCGCATCGTACGCGAGTTCAAGCAGGCGCTGCACGACCACAATATGCGCCTTGTGATGGGCACAACCAACCTGTTCAGCGACCCCGCCTTCAAAGACGGCGCGTTCACCAGCAATGACCCGAAAGTGCGCGCCTACGCCCTGCAAAAATCGATGCACGCGATTGACCTCGCCGTCGAACTCGGCGCGGAAATCTATGTGTTCTGGGGCGGGCGCGAGGGTACCGAAACCGACGCCGCCAAAGACCCCGTGCAGGCACTGCAGTGGTATCGCGAATGTATGAACTTCCTGATCCACTATGTGAAGGATCAGGGCTACTCCCTCAAGTTCGCGCTGGAGCCGAAACCGAACGAGCCACGCGGCGACATCTTCCTGCCCACTGTCGGCGCAATGCTGGCGTTCATCGAAACGCTGGACGACCCCAGCATGTGCGGCGTGAACCCCGAAGTGGCGCACGAGCATATGGCAGGGCTGAACTTCACGCACGCCGTCGCGCAAGCCATCGAACGCAACAAACTGTTCCATATTGACCTGAACGCGCAAAAACTCACGCGCTATGACCAGGACTTCCGCTTCGGCGCGGAGGACATCAAGGGCGCGTTCTTCCTCGTGAAACTGCTGGAAGACAACGGCTACAACGGTCCCCGCCACTTCGACGCCCACGCCTACCGCACTGAAGACGAAGAGGGCGTATGGGAGTTCGCCAAAGGCTGCATGCGCACCTACCTCATCCTGAAGGAGAAAGCCGAGCGGTTCAACCAGGACCCCGAGATTCAGGAACTCTTGAGCCAGATTCGGCAGTGGGATGTGGAGCTGCAGGAGCGCATGCACTATTCGCGCGAGAACGCCGCGTGGCTCAAAGCGCATCCGTTCGACCGCGCTGCGCTGGGCGCACAAGGCTACCATTACGAGAAGTTAGACCAGTTGACGATGGAGCTGCTGCTGGGCGTGCGCTGAACACCTCTCCGCCGCAGCGGTGTACATTACGCCGCGCGAATCAGGTATACTACTCGCTCGGACGCGCAAACCTGACGACGGAGAGGCGAAGAAACGATGGCATCGCTCAAAACGCAAACGGAACGCCCGGGACTGATTGCTCGGATGCGCAACTGGTTCCACGATATCGTGGCGGAGTTGCGCCGCGTGGTCAAACCCACGCCCGAAGAGACGACCCAGATGATGCTGGTGGTTATCGGCTTCGTGCTGGTGGTCGCCGTCTGGTTCGCTCTGTGGGACACCGCGCTGACCTACCTCACGCACCAGATCGACCAGTGGGTGCGGGGAGTACGCTAAGGAGTATCGCCTATGACCACGTTCGCACGAACAGCCTGGTATGTAGTGCGCACCCTCGTGGGACACGAGAGCAAGGTCAAGCTCGCCATCGAGAAACGCGCAAAGGCGCAGGGCATGGACGACCGAATCTTTCAAGTGCTAATCCCTACCGAGCAAGAGGTGCGCACCAAAGGTGGGAAGAAACAGACCGTCACGCGGCGCGTGTTCCCTGGCTATGTGCTGGTGGAGATGATTCTGGACGACGAGACATGGACACTCGTGCGCACCACGCCGGGCGTAACGGGCTTTGTGGAATCGGGCGGCAAACCTGTGCCCCTCTCACCTGAAGAGGTAGACGAAATCAAGCGTTCGATTATCGAGAGCAAGGAACGTCCGCGCATCGCGTTCTCGCCGGGCGATACCGTGCGCGTGATCGAGGGCGCGTTCGCCGATTTCAACGGCAAGGTAGAGAGCGTCGACCCCGAACGCAGCAAGGTGAAGATTCTGATTAACATCTTCGGGCGCGAGACGCCCGTGGAACTGGAAGTCGATCAGGTTGAGAAAATCTCGTAGGAGGCGTTAGTTATGGCGAAAGAAGTAATTAATGTGGTGAAGCTCAACTTGCCTGCAGGCGCGGCGACCCCTGCGCCCCCCGTGGGTCCCGCGCTCGGTCAAGCGGGCGTGAACATCATGGAGTTTGTGAAGGCGTTCAACGAGCGCACCGCCAGCTTGAAAGGCTCCACACTGCCGGTGGAGATTACGGTCTACAAAGACCGCACCTTCACCTTCATCGTGAAGCAGCCGCTGGCGTCGGATCTCATAAAACAGGCGGCAGGCATTCAGACCGGTTCGTCGAACCCGTTGCGCAACAAGGTCGGTAGAATCACGCGCCAGCAGCTGCGGGAGATTGCCGAACGCAAGATGCCCGACCTGAACGCCAACGATGTAGAAGCGGCGATGCGGATTATCGCTGGCACAGCGCGCTCGATGGGCGTGGAAATAGTCGATTAAGTACCCTCTTCGTCGCCTGCAGGGCAGTAGAACAAATTCCTGCACGGGGCGTCTATTGAGTGAAACCCTCAAGACGCTCGCCGTGTAGGCTATAATACTTCTGGAGGCGACGATGCAGGAGCGCGAGGAACAACGGGAGCAGGGTGCGCCGCTGTGTGAGCATGCGGCAGGCGAGTTCTGGGCGGCGGAGATGTCGCGCCGCCAGTTTCTGAAGGCGGGCTTAACGCTCGTCGCAGTGGGGCTGGCTGCGCCCCCATGGCTGGCGCAAATCGCCCACGCCGACGCCCAACGCCTGCGCAAGGGCGAGAAACTGCCCAACGACCATATCCTCGTGGTGCTGCAACTCACCGGCGGCAACGACGGGCTGAACACGGTCATCCCGTATCGCGACGAGCTGTACTATCAGTCCCGCCCCACGCTCGCCATTCCCGAAGCGCAGGCGGTTCCCCTCGATGAGCGGCTCGGGCTTCACCCTGCGCTCGCGCCGTTGAAACCGCTTTACGAGCAGCGCGCGCTTGCCATCCTGCAGAATGTCGGCTACCCGAACCCGAACCGCTCGCACTTCCGCTCGATGGAAATCTGGCAGACCGCCGACCCCGACGGACACAGTCGCTACGGATGGCTGGGCAAGTATCTGGACACGCTGACCGACGCTGCGGCGAACCCCGTGATGGCGATTAGCTTCACGCAGGAGCTGCCCATCGCGCTGCACGGCAAAAAGGCGCAGGTTCCCTGCTTCGCGAGCCTGACCGACCTGCAGGTGATGACGCGCGACCCGGAACTGGAGCGCACGCTCAAGAGCCTCAGCCAGGCGGAGGAGCGCAAGATGGACAGCCCGGCGACCGTCGTACGCCAGTCCACCCGCACTGCGCTGGAGGCGATGGAGCAGCTGCGTGAACGCATCCGCAATTACCAGCCGAACGCGCAGTACGCCAACGACCCCTTCGCGCGAGGACTACAGCAAGCGGCGCAGATTATCGCCACCTCGCCC
>JAOAES010000235.1 GCA_026416655.1 Fimbriimonadales bacterium | reverse complement strand
TCGCGAGCGCATCCACTGGGGGCATCCACACGGCTGGCGACTGGAGCTGGAACTGGAGCTGCGCGGCGAGCGCGTGCAAATCAGTAAATTCCACCCCGTCGATGACCCACGCAAACGCGCTGAGTTCCTGCTTCAAGTCGGAAGCGAAACCTTGAGCGGCGACGCCGCCCGCGCCCGATGGGACGCGCTGTGGCAGATTCCGCAGGAAGTCTACCTTGCCACCGCCTGTGTACGGCAACGCGAGCTGACCCAGATTGCCAACCGCAACCTCAAGTCGCTTCAGCAGCATCTGCGCGAGAGCGCGGTCAACGCCGACTTGAATCGGATTCTGAGTATGCTCCAGCAGGAACGCCGCCGTCTGCGAGTGCAGATAGAAACGCAGCAGCGTGCGGCGCAGACCATTGAGTTGCGCTTGCAATCGGCGCAGAACGCCGAGCTTCGTCGCCGCGAACTGCGCGAGCAGCTGTATAAGATTGAAGCGGAAATTGCTACTTTGAGCGCACAAATCGAGCAGGATGAGCCGTTGCTCAATCGCTGGCGCACTCTACAAGCGCAACAGGAGCAATACGAACGCCTGCGCCGCGAGGCGGACGCCAACCAGCGCCACTTAGACCAGTTGGAGCAGCTGGAACGGCGCGCCCGCACGCTGGAAACCGAACTGCAGACTGACTTCGCCGACTGGACAATTCTGCCCAGCGATTTCAAGGAACAGGTGGATGCAGCGTACATGCGCTATCAGGACGCCGCACGACGCTTGCATACGCTGTCAGAGGAGGCGCGTCGGGCGCGGGCGGCGCAGGGGCAGGCGCGCGGGCGCACGCAGGCACGGCTCGGTTTCGCAGTGCTGGGCGGCGCGTTGCTGCTCGCCAGCGCGCCCCTCTGGAGCGTCGCGCCTGCGTTGGGCGGCGTCGCGCTGGCGCTGGGGCTAATTGCGCTCGGCGTCGCACTGCTCTGGCGCGGGCGGGGCAACTCTGCGCCTAACGCCGAGCCGTCGCTCCAGCAGGCGCAACACGAGGCAAAAGCGCACTGGCAGACGCTTGTCAACCTGCTCCGCGAGGCAGGATACGCCATCGAGACGCCCCTGCCCAACGGCTCAACAGGAGCCTACGGCGTACAGACGACCCTCCAACTTCAACAGGCGGTTCAAGAGTTCAGCGAACGCTGGAACGCCCTGCAAGCCCGACGCGCCGAGCTGGACACCACACACCGTCAAATCGACGCCCTGCACGCAGTGCAAGACCCGAAAGCCCTGCGCGAACGCCAGCGCGAACTCGCGATAGAGATTCTTGGGCTACAAGAGCAGATACAGCGCGACCCGCTCGCGCGCGAGGGGCTATCCGCCGAGTCGCTGCTGCGCCTCGAGAGCCAGCTGGAGCGGGCGCGCCAGCAACTGGGCGAACTGCGCGAAGAGCAACTGCGCTGTGAGGGCGCGTTGCACAACCTGCCCGACGCGGAACCCGCCGACGCCGTTGAACTGGAGTACGCCCGCGCCCAACAGCGACTGCAACAGCTTCAGCATCGCGTCCGCCTGCTGGAGACGACCGAGCAACTGCTCAGCGAGGCGAACGCGCGTTATCTCGGCGACCTCAGCCCGCGCCTCAAGCCCCGAATCGAGCAGCACCTGCCCGTCCTCACGCTCGGACGCTACACGCAAGCCACACTGGACGAGACGCTGAGCCTGCAGGTGTATCACCCGGAACGCGACGCGACCCTGCCCGTTGAGGACGGTCAACCCGCCTGGAGCGCAGGCGTGTTAGACCAGCTCTTTTTCGCCTGTCGGCTGGGGCTGTCGGACGCGCTGTCGGACGACCTGCGCCTGCCTCTGCTGCTGGATGACCCGTTCGTGCATTTCGACGCCGACCGCTACCGCGCTGCGCTGGAGCTACTGACGCGCGTGGCGCAGCAGACGCAGGTGATTCTGTTCACCTGTCGCGCCTTGCCAGAGGGGCAGTGGGGGAGGGTACATCGGCTGGGGCGATGAAGCGCGTTTGTCGGCGTGCCCACCAGTAATGGTATCTTTATCAGGTTTTCCAACGCGACCGCCTCCCGCTTCTTTCCTGTGATGCCAAAGCGCCAATCGCAACCTGTCTCTAATCGATTTCTGCACGAGGGGCTGGGAGTTGTTCGTTCTTCTTACAAGGCTCACTGCTTGTGTTGCAAATATCTTTCCGCCAGCTGCCACGCCCCTTCCACATCGTCAGGCGCGAGGTTGCCCTCGATCACTTGCTCCTCCAGATAGGTCTTAATCTGTCCCACCAGCGGGCAAGGCTTGAGACCAAATCGTTGCATAATCTGCTCGCCGGTGAGCGGGCTTCGCCACTTCTGAGGGGACTGCACGGCTTGTACCTGCTGGATACGCGCTCGGAGCGCAGCCAGATCCGCGTGAGGCACATCGTGACGCTGCGCCTTGATATCCGCCTCCACAAGGCGTAGGAGCGGCTCTAAGAGCTCGCCTGCATCGCGTATCAGGCGGCGCACAGCGGAGTCTTTCCACTCTGGCGTGTAAAAACCGGGGCGCATGTGGAGTTTCACCAGCGTCACGACGCGCTCTATCGTGGCGTTCGAGTAGCGCAAGAAACGGAGCCAATCGGCGGCTATTTGTGCCCCCACGCGGTCGTGTTCGTAGAAGTGAACCTCGCCCTGCGCGTCAACGGTGCGTGTAGCGGGCTTGCCCACATCGTGCAACAGCGCGGCGAGGCGCAACTCCCACGCGGGCATATCCAGCCCCTCGGGGTTCACCTGCTCCACCGTCTTCAAGCTGTGCCCCCACACATCGTAGAGGTGGTACTCGTTCTGCGTGCAGCCGACCATCGGGAGCAGGGGCTGCCCGAACTGGTGCAGCAGGCGCGTGTCCAGCAGCATCTGCAAGCCCGCTGCTGCCTGCGGCAGGTCCATCAGGCGTGTGAACTCGGTCTGGATTCGCTCGATGCTCACAATCGCGAGGCGGTCTGCCTGCTCCAGAATGGCTTGATAGGTGGTGGGGTCAATCGTGAAGCCGAGTTGCACAGCGAAGCGCACGGCACGCAGCATGCGCAGCGGGTCTTCGTAGAAGGTTTCATGGGGGTCGCGCGGTGTGCGGAGGATTTTCGCTTGCAAATCGGTCAGCCCTACGCCGAGCGGGTCGACGATTTCGCCCGTGTGCAGGTTCTCCAGCAGGGTGTTCACCGTGAAGTCGCGGCGCAGGGCGTCGGCACGCAGGGTGGCAGGGCGCACTTCTTGCGGCTTGCGGCTGGCGTCGTGGTACGACTCGGCGCGCGCCGTGACCAGCTCCACGAGGGTATCGCCGACATGCACCATCGCCGTGCCGAAGCGCGGGTAAGTCACGGGATGATGGTCGGCGATGCCCCGCTCGTAGAGGAACTGTGCCAGCACTAAGGCGTCACCTTCCAGCACGAGGTCGATATCGCTGGGCAGGGGGCGTCCGAGCAGTTTATCGCGCACATAGCCCCCCACGAGGTACACCTTACCTTCGTAGGGCGTGCCTGCCAGCCCCGCGCGAAGACGGTTCAGTGTTTCAGAGAGCATTGGTGAATCGGAGGCGAGTATACCTTTTGAGCGTGGCGAAATTAGAATCCGACCTTCAGTGGCGCGCGTGAGTCTGGCTCCTTCAGGGTTGGCGACTCCAAGCCAAAGATTTCGGGATGCGCGAACGATAACCGGCGCGCCATCGTTGCGCAAGCTTCGGGATGGTTGTCTATCAACACGAACCGCCTGCCCAACCGTGCCGCCGCTTCCCCTGTGGTCCCGCTCCCTGCAAAGAAGTCCAACACCCAATCACCTGCCTCGCTGTGAACCCGAATAATCCGCTCCAGCAGCTTCAGCGGTTTCTGCGTCGGATATCCCGTCTTCTCCTTGCTGTTGGTGGGTACAATCGTCAGCCACCATACATCCGTCGGTGTCTTGCCCTGCGCCGCCTTCTCTGCCCCCACTAACGACGGCGCCATGTACGGAATGCGATCGATCGCCTCGTAGTTGAACACATAGTTCTCAGGGTCTTTTGCGTACCAGAGGATGTTATCGTGCTTGGGGGGCCAGCGCCGTTTGCTGCGCCCGCCGTAATCGTATGCCCAGATGATTTCGTTGATGAAGCATTCGCGTCCGAAAATCTCATCCAGCGTCACCTTCACGTAATGCACCTCGCGGTAGTCCAGATGTACAAACAGCGAGCCATCAGGAGTAAGCAGGCGGTGCGCTTCTATCAGGCGCGGGCGCAGGAACGCCAGGTAGTCGTCGAAGTCATCCTTGTAGGCGGGTGAATCGTGGGTCTGCACAGCGTATTTGCGATTGCCGAAGCCGATCCGCGCGCCGTTTTCACTCGCAATCGCCTGAATGCGCACGCGCTGCTGCACCTTGCCCGTGTTGAAAGGTGGGTCGATATAGATAAGGCGAAACATACCGCTCGGCAGAGCAGGTAGGTATTGCATGTTGTCCCCACAAAGGATGAGATTACTGCTGATATGCATAGGAGTATGATACCTGTCTCTTTTTTGAGATGCTGTTCCGTCCATACCGTAGTGTGGTTTGGATATTCTACGCTTTCACTCGCAAAAGCTGAATCCAGTCTTCCACCCATTGGTCGGCAGGTTCGTCAATAGGAGCGCGATTGCGGCGTTTTTGACATAGTATTTCGATGTAGGCAATTGCCCACGCTCGAAAAACGGCTTCTTGTTGGTCAATAAGGTTCGTGCGCTGGAAGTAAAAATTAAGCCACTCTTCAAGGGATAGAATTTGAATCTCTACCCCTGTCGCCTCCTGAATGGCGCCTTTCGCGTCGAGAATGTCTCTGCGAAGGTCAGGGGCGCGCTCCACTACGAATCCCACTACTTCGGGCGCTTTTCCCTCCAGCTTTTCGGCAAGTTCGTAGAGTTCATCGAGCAGATAAGGCTTGCCATACTTGGCATCCCACGCCTCTATAACGCTTTCCTGGTCACTCACAATCTCCACATCAGCGATGTTGCGGTGTTTCTTGTTCGCTGTACGCATTTGACAGAGAGGTAAAAGCCGTCCTTGTAGAGCGTTGTGGTCTTCCAGTGTCTGCAAGAAGGTATGCATGCTGACCTCAAGCAGACGCGCGGAATAGCCCGAGGTGTTGATATGCTGCAAAATCGTTTCCCGAATCTGTACAGGGGTGGGTTGCGTATCCAGCCAACTTTGAGTGAGTCGCAAGGCGTGTTCGGCGATTTCACGGAAATGGTCAGCTCGGTTTCTGAGCTTGGCGAGTAAATACTTCAAGGCGTCGCAGCTGTTAAGTGCATCTGCTTCCACCAAGTCGATAATATCCAGCCATGCCTGCTTCGCGCCGCGTACCGCTGCTTTGTAGAACTGCGTGTAGGGATAGTTCTCGGCGAGGCTGCGCGTCATAAAGAGTCCGTCTTTATTGATACGCAGTAAACCGTGTCGCCGCAAGAAGGGGGTCACGAAGCGCGCATCGAGCCGCCTCATTGAGATTCCTTCACGCCACGAAAAGTCTCCTGTACCGCCTTTGTGCAGGCGAATGCTCTGGCGAGGCTCGAGGCATTTAACAATGAGCTGAAGTATTGTCAATCCTACAACAGCGCGACCAACTTCGCTGGTTACGGCATCGACAATTTGATCTAAAAGAGCGGTTGCTTGATCGTCAAGAGAAACGGCATCGATTGTTGTGGGGAGTTCCACGTAGAGCGTTTCCAGCCAGTTTGCTCGAAGCGCATTAACGATACGATTGTATCGCTCTTGTGCTTCTTGGGAAGGACGTCCTTCCTCAAAAACGATTTCACTGCCGTCCTCGAACACCAGCACGCTCCTATCGCGATACACGCGCAGGTGTGGCTCAGGGCGTTTCTTGGATAGATTGTGCTTACGGCGACTCATATTCAGACGAAGAACTCCAGCAAATTCGGTTGTACCTCCACCTCGTTGACGCGCTGGCGGGCAATCTGGCAATAGCTGGGATTAATCTCAAAGCCTACATAGTGCCGCCCCATTCGCTTGGCAACAACAGCGGTTGTACCAGAGCCAAGGAAGGGGTCTAGCACGACATCACCCACCTCTGTCGTGAGGCTAAGCAGTTCCTGCACGAGAAACTCTGGGTACACTGCAGGATGGTTGCCCAACTTGGAAGCGATTACGGGGCACTCAATAACATCCCGCTTGAGGGCGCGGTCGTACATGCGAATAATCGTGAATCCCTTTTTCAGCAGGTGGTTCTTTCGTCCGCCTTCGTAGCCCCCATAGGCTTCTGAGTGGATACCGCGTATCTTCATACGAAATGAAGCGATTTCACCGCGTTGAACCTCGGCGATTGCCTGTTGCAGTGCAAGGCGTGCCTCTTGCTTCTGCTCGGGCGACAAGTCGGATTGCTCAATCAGCTCCAGATATTGCCTACCGATGTTATTCCCTGCCTTTACACGCTGGCGCACCACATCTCGATGCGCCATAAACCGATCGTAGAAGTACTTGTACTCCTCCGACTTGACAAAGTGGAAGATAGGCTCCGTGCTACTCACCAGTCGCCGTCGGTACTGGCGAGGCTCGGGATTCGGCTTGACCCAAGTGATGATATTGATGAGTTTGACTCCTGTTCTCTGAGTAGCCGCGTGCGCAAACAGGTAGGGCGCTAACGCAAGAGAACCATCCACATACTTATCGCCTATGTTGAAAAAAATACTTCCCGTGCGCTTTACGCAGCGAACGCACTGCTCGAAAATCGCTACGAGCTTTTCGATATATTCTTCTACTGAGGATTCGTTGCCCAACCCCAGTCCGCCATAATCTCTTTGCTGGTAGTAGGGTGGACTGGTAACGACGGCGTCGACGCACTCGTTGGGTAAGTGGCGCAACAGGGTGGAGCAATCGCCCTGAACGATCTCGTCAAGATAGGGGATGCTGTCCTTTACACTACGCTCAACCGCCATCGAGGTTTGATTACTCATCAGCTGAATAATACCCTATCCCTTCCAACCCCCACTAAGCCGCAGCTGGAGCAAGCTCACGATTAGCAGACCGAGCGCGAGCGTCCAGCCCACTGCAGAGGCGTAGCCAAGATCGCCCGCCACGTAGCCGTTGATGTACAGGTACATCACGATTGTCAGCCCTGCGCCGTCAGGACCGGGCGAGCGTCCCAACATCACCCACGGCAGCTCGAACAGCTGGAACGAGCCAATCGTGCTGACCAGCACCACGAAGATCAGCACATGGCGGATGCCTGGCAGCGTGACGTGCCAGAACTGCCCCCAGCTGTTCGCGCCGTCGATGGTCGCCGCTTCATAAAGCTCGCGCTCCACCGCCTGCAAGCCCGCGAGGAAGTAGACCATGTGCATCCCCACATACATCCAGAGGCTGGTCATCACCAGCGCGGGCATCACGAGGCTCGGCTCCGCCAGCCAGCGCGTGTCCAACGGCGTGCCTACTGTGGCATGCAGGAAGCGGTTCACCAGCCCGTACTGCGGCACGAACAGCACGCTGAATAGCACGCCCACGAACACCTGCCCCACAAGATTGGGCGAGAAGAACGCCAGCCGAAAGAACTCGCGCCCTTTAACCCAGCGCGAGTTGAGCAGGATCGCCAAGCCCAGCCCCAGCGGCACCTGCAACGCGAGCGACCAGAAGGTGTAGACCGCCGTGTTGCGCACCGCCTTCCAGAAGTCGGGGTCAGAAAGCAGGAAGCGGAAGTTCTCCAGCCCGACGAACACTTGATCGCGTGGACCGCTGGTGATGTAGAACGCCAGAATCACGCTCTTGATGAGCGGATACGCGCCGAACACGAGGAACAGGATTAGAAACGGCGCGACGAACAGGTAGGGGGCAATCTTGTCGCCGCGCGGGGGGCGTTTGCGCGGTGCGGAGGTGGTCGCAACGGTCTTGGCGGGCAGGTCAGGCGTTTTCATGCAGGTAAGGGTTCCTCCTCATCTGGCGGCGCACTTCGCTGGCGGCGCGTTCCATCTGCTGGCGCACGAACCCGTCGAAGCCGCGTGCGCCGTAGCGGTCGTAGTAGTCCACGCAGGCGATTAGCGCCTCGCTGAGTTTCGCCTTCGCCAATCCGATATAGGGGCTGGTGTACTGAGGCGGGGTTTGGGGGGCGAGGTTCGCGTACAGTCTGCCCAGCGGCTGGTTGCTCCAGAACGGGCGCGGCTCGTCGTACGCAGGGTGATCCCACAAATCGCGCGCGGGGGGCAGGATGTTCGTGTTGCGGAACTGCTCGGCTAACGCCTCCTTGTTCAGGTAAAGGTGCATGATTAGCTCCCACGCGAGGTCGGGGTCGGCGCAGCGTTTCGTAATCCCAATCATCGTGCCGCCCCAGGTGCTGGTACGCCGTCCGCCCGGGTAGAACGCGGGCAGGGGCATCAGCGCCATCCGCCCGCCGACTTTGGGCACATCCTGCTCAATCACCTTCGTGCGCCAGTCGGGGGCGACCATAAACAGGTAGTAGCCGTCCTCCAACGCGCGGGTGAAAATCTGCCCGCCACCGAGGTCGTTCCCAATCCGATACCTGCCCGCCACGAGGGGCACATAATACTTCATCGTCTCGATGGCGATTTCGTTGTCCAGCGTGCAGTTGCCCTGCGGATCAAAATAGCCCCCGTCGCGCTGGAAGAGCATCACCTCGAAGCTGGAGACGCCTGCGGGGGGCAGCTCCATCATAAAACGCTTGCCGGGCACGGTGACGCGCCTGCCGATTTCCACGAACTCGTCCCATGTGCGGATGGCGTCCACATCGATGCCGAGTTTCTCCACGAGGTCGCGGCGGTAGGCGAGCATCACGGGATGGACATCGTGGGGAATGCCGAAGATGCGCCCGCGCGTGGTGTAGGGGGCGAACCGCGCCTGCACGATGCGGTTCCACAGCCCTGTCTTGTGAATCCGCTCGGTCAGGTCGCGGAAGCCGATGCTCTCCAGCTTGCCCCTGAAGAAACTGCCCGCCCAGCTAATCTCCACTTCTACGAGGTCAGGTACATCGAGGTTCGACCAGAAGGCGGCTTGCAGGCGCGAGGTGACGGCTTCGCCCGCCACAATCTGGATATCGACGGTTTTGCCCGGATGGCGACGCAAAAAGTCGGACAACATTTTGACATAGGCGTCGGCGTGGGGCTTGGCGAAAGTCCACAGGCGCAGGTCAGCGGTCTGTTTTTGCCCGCGCCGTGTAGCAAGGTACACGCCGCTGGCGACCGCCAGCCCCGCCATCACGCCCGCCGAGACGCCATACGGAAATCGAGACATCTTCAATTACATACGGAGCGCGAAGGCGGATTCCTGTTTTTGGAAACCGCTTATATGAACCCCTGCAGGAAATCTTCCCACTTCGCCTAACCCTTCATGGGGAGGTAGATAACGATGGGATTCCCTTATCGAGACGCGGAACAGGCGAAGCCGTTCGTACTGGAGTTTATCAATCGACTGCGTGATGTCGACGTGATACGCGAGGGCTGGCAGAAGCTGGATATGCTCATCGCCATCCACATCAAGCAGCCCGATATCGACTTCTGGATCGACACACGCGGGGGCAAGCTGGAGGTCGTCACTGAAAAGCCCGACGGTGAGGAGGAAGCCGCACTGACGCTTACCGCCGATCTGTTCCACAAACTCTACACGGGGCAGGAGAACGCGATGATGGCGTTCACCCAGCGCAAGATTCAGCCTAAGGGGCGCGTCAGCGGCATTATGCAGCTCACCAGCACGATGCCGCAGGCGGTGGCGGTCTATCGCGAGTATCTGAAGGAGAAGGGGCTGGGGTAGTCCATGCGCGACGGCGGGGACGCCGTCGTACCGCAGGTATACTTGAGGTATGCACCCCGTTTCTGTCGGCGAGGTCGTAGTCGGTGACGGCAGGCTGTGTCTCATTGCAGGTCCCTGCGTCATCGAGAGCCTCGAACTCTGTCAGCGCGTGGCAGAGCATATGACGCGCGTCTGCCAGCGACTGGAAATCCCTTACATTTTTAAAGCGTCGTTCGACAAGGCGAACCGCACGGCGCACGACTCGTTTCGGGGGCAGGGATTCGAGGCGGGGCTGGAGACGCTCAGTCGGATTCGGCGCGAGTTCGGCGTGCCCGTGACGACCGACATCCACGAGTCGTGGCAAGCCGCGCCGACGGCGGAAGCGGTAGACCTGCTGCAGATTCCCGCGTTCTTGTGTCGGCAGACCGACCTGCTGGCGGCGGCGGCGCGCACGGGCAAGCCCGTGAATGTGAAAAAAGGGCAGTTCCTCGCGCCGTGGGACACGGGCAACATCGTGGAGAAACTGCGCGCGTTCGGCGCGACGGGCGTCTTGCTCACGGAGCGCGGCACCAGTTTCGGCTACAACACGCTGATTGTGGACATGGCAGGACTGCCCGTAATGCGCGGCTTTGGCGTTCCCGTCGTGTTCGACGCCACACACAGCGTGCAGCGTCCGGGCGGCGCGGGCAAGCAGTCGGGGGGCGACCGCAGTGCGATTGAACCGCTGGCGCGCGCCGCCGTCGCCGTTGGCATCGACGCACTGTTTATGGAGACGCACCCCGACCCACCGCATGCCCTCTCCGACGCCGCTACGCAGTACCCGCTGGAGCAGATGGAGCCGCTGCTTCAGCGACTGCTACGCCTCTGGGAGGCGGCGCGATACTAATCTGACTTCTTAAACAGTCTCTAAGTCTCCTGCCGAGTTCGGGCTGGGGGCTTGCGGTGAGGACGAGTAAGGTGTTGACACGCCGTCTTCGAAGTATCCCCATACTACGGTGAACCCGATGCGACGTTATCGAGTCTCCGCCAAGCCGCATCCCCTATTTCGCGGCTACCGCAAGGGGGGAATCTGGTTTCCGAACGCGCCCGATTTTGTGGTGCTGGAGGAATCCGAACTTACAGAGGCGGTTCGGGGATGCCCCTTGCTCATCCTTGAGGAGGTGAGTTTGAATGAGGCAGACGATACTGCGCTGGGTGTGGGGCGTGTTGAAGCCGACGTTGCGACAGTGGCTGAGCGAGCGCGCCCTGCGCCTGCCCGCGCACCAACGCGACGCGCTCGCGCAACGCCTGCGCGTGCCCGTACAGACCGTTGAGCAGGTGGAGACCACCATGCGTCAGGTGGTTCTCTATCATCTGGAACGCTGGAACCCTTGAGGGAGGCACGCGATGGACTGGACACAACTGATCCCGATTATTAGCGCGCTGGTGGGCTGGGCGTTTCTGCTAACCCGCCAGATTCTGACGCGCATGGACAAACTGGTGGAATCGGCGCAGCGTCAGGAGCAAGCGATTACCGACGAGTTTATCGCCTACCTGCGCGACAGCGTCGCCCGCACGGAGGCGAGCTATGAGCGGTTGGAACTCGCGCTGGACGACGTGCGCGACGCCCTGATGAGCCTGCGCCACGCGATTACACAGTGGCAGGAGGCAAACAAACCGTAGCACGGACAGTCCTGTCCGTGCATTGTGGCTTGAGCGTCTCGCTCAAGCCTCGCACGAACGGTCTTGTCCGTGTGCCGTGCTTGAGCGAGACGCTCAAGCCACGAAGGGGGGAATATGCTTACCGTATCCCGCGCCGATGTGAAACGCAAACTGCGCATCACGAGCAACGAGTACGATGCCGAGATCGACGCGCTGATTAGCGAGATGCTGCCTGCGCTGCGCTATGCGATTGAGCCAGCCTACCTTAACTCCAGCGACGCAGACTTAGTTGCGACGCTGAACCTGGGCGCGCTGGAGGTGATTGCGGGTGAGATGGGCGCGACGCTCTATCGCGAGCTGGGCGCGTGGACGGGGTTTCGGCTCGGCTGGCTGCAGGTCGAGCCGCCCGCGCTGCGCAACCCGCGTGATCCGTTCGGGCTGAAAGCACAGGGCTACGCCCGTCTCAAGCCGTTTCTGAAACGGGACGCGCAGCTGCTTTATCTCTATCGCGCTCGCGAGGAGGAACGGGAATGATGGTTCGCGCCGCTCTGAACTACTGGCTACGCCGCTACGGAGAGTCGTTTCAGGCAGGCGGGCAGTCTTATCGGGGAATCTTTTTCCAGCCCCCCAGCGGTCTGCTACGCTGGCTTTTTGCGCACGACGAGCTGGAATCGCTGGCGCGCCCGCTATGGGCTGTGGCGGTTGCGCCCAGCGTGAACCCGCCTCAGAAGACGACCCTGCTCTGGCGCGGCACGAGCTATCGCGTCCTGCACTCCATAGAGTTTCGGATGAGCGATACGGCGGTGTATCGCCTCCTGCTGCTGGAGCCGGTCGTTTAGCCCCGAGTGCCTCAGGTACGTTCGGAGCGTGGAGCGTTAGGCGCGTCCAAAATCGCCTGAGGCGGCGCGTAGACGAACACATGCTCGCTCACGCGTTCCACGCTCCCTTCAATGGCATACACCACGCCGTTGAGGAAATCGATGACGCGCTCGCGTACGCCCTGCGGCGTAGACGCCAGGTTGATAATCTGCTGTACGCCCTCTTTCAACCCGTCCGCCGCGACGCGGGCGTCCTCGAGGCTGTGCACCTCCTTGCGGATGCACACATGGTAGGCGTGGAATCGACGGTAGCGAATGTTGGTACGGTCGGTGGGCGGAGTCTCGCTCTCGTCGTCTTCGCGGCTCAAGCCGACCAGCGAACGCAGGCGCGTCCACAGGCTCTGCCGATCCTCGTATTGCTCCTCCATCTCATCGTAATATTGGCTCATGGTTGAACCTCCCTGTCAGGTGCTTGGACAGTTCTGTCCAAGCAATCGTGGCTTGAGCGTCCCGCTCAAGCAACCCAGCATATCCAAGCAATCGTAGCTTGAGCGTCCCGCTCAAGCAACACAGCGCATCCAAGCAATCGTGGCTTGAGCGTCCCGCTCAAGCAACACAGCGCATCGGCGAGACGCCCCTGCTACGCGCGTTCGCCAAAAAGCGCGGTTCCGAGTCGCAGCATCGTGCTGCCCTCCTCGATAGCGATTTCAAAGTCGTGGCTCATGCCCATCGAGAGCCACTGTCGATTCGGTGCAGGCAACTGCTCATAGAGGCGACGCAGGCTCTGGAACGATGCGCGAATCGCCCGTTCATCGTCTGTGTAGGGCGCGACGCCCATCAGCCCGTGCAAGACGACGCCAGGCGTCTCGAGCGTTCGCTCGATGAGCGCAGGTGCATCGCTCAACGCCACGCCCGCCCTGCCTTCCACCTCTGCAAGGCGCACCTCAATCAGCACCGGTTGCACAACCTCTTGGCGTATTGCCACGCGCTGAATCTCCTGCAGTAAGGATACCCTATCTACCACTTGTATTAATGCAAATCGCCCCACAACATATTTGACCTTATTGGTTTGGAGATGCCCGATGAAATGCCACCGTATGTCGTGGGGCAGGGCGTCGAGTTTGGCGCGGGCTTCCTGCCAATAGTTTTCGCCGAAGTCGCGCAGTCCGAGCGCGTAGGCTTCAGCGATGCGTTCCGGCGTGATGCCTTTGCTCACCGCGACGACGCGAATCGTCGCGGGATCGCGCCCGACACGCGCGCACGCGGCGGCGATTCGTTCCTGTAGCAGTTGCCAGCGTTCAGACAGGGAGGGCATTCGAGTCGGTTTCGCCGGTCTGCGTCTCAGCGGCGTGCTGCGCGGCTTCGGCGAACGCCTCCTCCAGCGCGCCGCTCTTGTGCTTCTTAGCCAGCTGCTCCAAGCGTCCCGTCTCCATGAACCAGACACGCTCGGCGATGTTCGTGGCGTGGTCAGCAATCCGTTCCAGATAGTGCGCTGTCAGCAGCAGCCATGAAGCCGCCGTTACCTGTTCAGGATGCGTGCGCATAATCTCCTGTAGCTGTGTGCGAATGCGTCGGTAGATTTCGTCCACTTCGTCGTCCTGCTGACACACATGGATGACCTTCTGCAAGTCGCGCTTAACATACGCTTCGATGCTCTCCAGCAGCATGCGGCGCGCGGCGTTCGCGAGGCGGGGGATGTCCACCATCTGTTCTACGGGCGGCTCGTCGTGAATCTTGCGCGCAGCTTTGGCGACATCGACCGCGTAATCGCCGATGCGCTCGATGTCGGTAATCATCTTCATAATCGTCCCGATGATGCGCAGGTCGCTGCCCATCGGCTGTTGCAGAGCGAGTAGGCGCAGACAGCTGGATTCGATCTCCACATCGATCTGATCCACCTCGTCATCCCGTTTGAGCACCTGTTCAGCGCGTTGCATATCGTTTCGCCAGAGCGCCTCCACCGCATCGGCGACCATCCCCTCCACGATGCTTGCCATTGCAAGCACCTTTGTCTCCAACTCCTGAAGTTCCGCATCGAAAGCTTGCCGCGTCATCATGGGCGATGATTATACCTGAATCTGAATGTTTTGAAAGGTGGGAGGGGCAAATCTTGTATAGGGGGCTGAAGATGCCACAACCGATTGGTTTCAAAGAGAAAAAGCCTGAAGGAACGCTAAAATGCTTGAAAAAACGCGAAAGCGAGAATCATTAGCCTGTTCAGTCATCTCAAAGTCGTTCTTTAGGGTTTCATTCCTGCTTAACACTTGCAGGAAGGGGCGAACGGCATGCTAATATATACTCCGCTCCACAGGCGAGAGCAGGGACGCATTTACCACTATGCGCAGGGATGACTATGCGCCAGAGCAGTTGCAACTTGGGGAGGATATCGACGCGGCGCGGTTGCGTCGGGCGTGGCGCAATGTGATTCAGGCGTTGCTGCCTCGAATTCCTCTCTCCAGCCGTCGGTACTTGGAAGCGATTACGCTGGCAGGTATCGAGGGCGATCAGGTGCGTCTGCAGCTGGACAGCGCGTTCGGACGGAACTGGGTGCAGCAGCGCTACCAGCGCGACCTGCAGGAACTGCTAAGCCAGCAGCTGGGGTTTCCTGTTTCTATCGCCTTGATTGGCGAGAACACAGCGCAGGAGGCTGAACCTGCCCCGGCGCCTGTCGCGGTCGCCTCCATGCCGACGGCGACGCCGCATCCAGCCTATCCGCCGCCTGAGTTCAATCCGAACTTCACCTTCGAGACTTTCGTGGTAGGTAAGAGTAATCGTCTGGCGCATGCCGCCGCCCTCGCTGTGGCGCAAGGCGCAGGCAACCGCTATAATCCGCTCTTTATCTACAGCGCGCCCGGCTTGGGTAAGACGCACCTGCTACACGCCATCGGGCAGGGGTACTTGCAGCGAGTCCCGAATGCCCGTGTCATCTACGTTAGCGGCGAGGAGTTTCTGCGCAGTTATGTACAGGCGACACGCCAACAGAAAGCCGACGAGTTTCGAGAGCGCTACCGCGCCGTGCAACTCTGGTTGGTCGATGATGTGCAGTTCATCGCGGGCAAGGAGCGCACGCAGGAGGAGTTTTTCCACATCTTCAACATGCTCTATGGGGCGGGGCGTCAGCTCGTGATGACCAGCGATAAAGCCCCGCGCGACCTGATTGGCATCGAGGAGCGGCTACGCTCGCGATTCGAGATGGGACTGTGCGCCGACATTGCGCCGCCCGACCTGGAAACGCGCATCGCCATCCTGCTGAACAAGGCGGAACGCGACGGCGTGCTGCTGCCGTTGGAGATTGCCGAGTTCATCGCGAATAAGATTCAGTCCAACATTCGCGTGCTGGAGGGCGTATTGACACGCCTGATTGCGCAAAGTTCCATCACAGGCGAGCCGATTACACTGGAGCTGGCCGCACACGCGCTGCAAGCGTATCTGGTGAACGCGCAGCCCAGCGCGCCTCAGATTCCCTCGCTGGACAAGATTGTGCGGCTCGTGTGCGAGGAACTGGGCGTGCCCCCAGAAGAACTCACGGGCAGCAGCCGCCGCGGCGAGATTGTCCAGGCGCGCCAGATTGTCGCGTTCCTCGCCCGCGAGGCGACGGGCGAATCGTGGACGCGCATCGCTGAAGCGCTCGGACGCAGCGACCACACCACTGTGCTGCACGCCTACAAACAGGCGGAGCAACGCCTCCGCCGAGATCCCCGCTTGCGTGAGCGCGTCCAACGCCTGCGCCGACGGGTGGGATAAACAGCAGCGTAGCGTAGAGTTCCTTGCCATAAGAGGGTCTGCCGCCACTTGCAGTTTCTTGTTCCATCACGGTAATGCCAGTTTGCCCGCCAAAGATGGCTGGCGTGCGCCCGTCGTGTTGGGGTAAGTCGCGGGTAAGCCCTGCATGAATCGGTCGGCTAACACGGCGAAGGCAATCGCCTCTTTGAAGTCGGGGTCTATGCCGTATTGGGCAGAGGGTTCGAAGCGCATGTTGGGCAGCTGCGCTCGTAAACGCGCCATCAACACAGGATTATGCACGCCGCCGCCTGAAACAATAATGCGTTGGATGGGATATTGAGGCAACACAAACCGCTGCAGCGCGTCCGCAATCGTGCGCGCTGTGAACTCCGTCAGTGTGGCAGCAAATTCACGCAGCTTTAGCCGAAACGCAATATACAGCGATTCTACCATCTGTTCACCGAAGGTCTCGCGCCCGGTGGACTTCGGCGGAGGCTGCTGAAAATAGGAATGTTCCATCAGGTAGTTCACGAGAGGTTCATTCACCTTTCCCTCCGACGCCCACTTACCGTCTTTATCGTAAGTATGTTTGCCCTGCGTAAGAAGCCGCACTGCAGCGTCGATGAGCGCGTTGCCTGGTCCTGTATCGAACGCCAGTACGGTGTCGGGTGAGCCGCCTGCAGGCAAGATTGTGATGTTCGCCATTCCCCCGATATTGAGCGCAACACGATGCTCCGACTCGCTGCGCAGCAGGAGCCAGTCCACGAGGGGCACGAGCGGCGCGCCCTGCCCGCCATACGCCATATCGCGCGTGCGAAAGTCGGCGACGACGGGGACGCCCACTCGCGCCGCGATGACATCGGGCTGCCCAATCTGCAGTGTGTTGGGAGTTGGCTTGCCCAGCAGGGTTCCATCGGGCGCGTGCCACACCGTCTGCCCGTGCGAGCCGATGAAGTCGACGCGCGGGGGCTGCGCCCGCTGTAGCAACTCCAGGGCAGTTTGCGCAAACCGTTCCCCCAAGTAGGCGTCCCAGGCGCACAGGTCGGCTAAGCTTGTCTCGTAAATCAGGTTCAACAGCCCCCCGCGCTCTTCGGGCGTGTAGGGGCTGTGGTGCGTGGCAAGCGTTTTTATCTGTATCTCGTCGCCCGCGCCCGTGATTCGCACCAGCGCGGCGTCGATACCGTCCAGCGAAGTGCCCGCCATCAATCCCATCACATAGCGCGCTTCCTCTAAGGAGACGCCCACGCATGGCGCAAGGGGGAAAGTAGCCGTTTTCATGGCGAGACCGACTCAGGTAGCGGCTTCGAGAAGTCCAGCTGCAGGTCGTAGCGGGCGCGCGCGTAGACCTGTTCGTAAACCTCCTGCAGGTTCAGGAGCGCGTCGGGGTCTTCGCGCAGGAGCGGCACAGGAATCGTCGGCATCGGCTCTCCCAGCTTCCAGGGATAGATTTCCACGACGGGCAATCGATAGCGGCGCGCGACCAGCGCATAGTAGTCGGCTTCGGGCAGAGGCTCGTTGGTGGGCATCCGCTCGCCTTGCAGAACCAGATCGATTTCCACCAGGTTCACCCGCGCTTGAAACAGCTGGCGTCGCTTCTCCAAATACTCGCGTCTGCCTGCAGAGTTGGGGCGTTTATTGGAGGGCGAGAGCAGCTCGATAACCGTCACCAGCTGGCGGTCAGCGCGGGTATAGATTTCAATAAATCGCTCGCGATGTTCGACCAGTAAGGGTACCGTTCGCAAGATTGGCTTCGCGGCGACCGCGA
>JAOAES010000207.1 GCA_026416655.1 Fimbriimonadales bacterium | reverse complement strand
CGCCCCGACGCCGCGCTGTTTGGCGAAAAGCAGACGCGCGTCATCCTCTCCGCCAAGCCAGAGAACGCCTCTGTCATTCGCGAACTCGCGGCGGCGTATGGGCTGGCGTGCTACCGCATCGGCGAAACAGGGAGCGAGCGCGTGCGTATCGCACTGAGCGGGCAAGAGACTATCGATGTCCCTCTCTCTGCGTGCCGTGAGGTGTACGAGGGCGCGCTGGTGAGGTAGAGGCTGTTTTGAACCGAAGCCCCCACTGGCGCTACCACTCCACCGCGCGAAACTCTGCCCAGACGCTGCGATACACCTGCCAGGTCTCTCGGGCGATTCGCCTCCAGTTGAACTCGCGTTGTACCGCTTTGAGCGCGTTCTGGGCGCGGCGACGCGCGGCGTCGGGGTCTTGCAGCACGCGCAAAATGCCCCACGCGAGGCTTTCGGGGTTGCCCGCCCAGGTGAGAATGCCTGTCTCCTCGTGGCGCACGACCTCCTTGAGTCCCCCGGCGTCGGAGACGACCACGGGCGCGCCTGCCGCCATCGCCTCCAACGCAACGATGCCGAACGGCTCGTACAGGCTGGGATAGACCGCCACGTCCACCACGCGATAGAGCCGCAGCAGGTCAGCATCGGGGATAAAGCCCGTGAAGTGAACCGCCGATTCCAGATGGCAGAAGCGCACGAACTCCTCTAAATGCGCCCGATAGCCCCCGCCCACAATCACGAGGCGCGCGCGAGGAAACTCTGACAGCACGAGGGGCAACGCCTGGAGCAAAATTTGCACGCCTTTCTCACGCACCATGCGCCCCACAAAGAAAATCAGTGGCTGGTCTGGCTCGGCAAATCGGGCGCGGAAAACCGCCCGCTCCGCTTCGGGGAACTCGAACCGGAACTTCTCGGCGCGGATACCGTTGGGGATTACCTTGATTTTATCGTAAGGCGTGTTCAGTGCGTGGATGACCTCGCCGCGCATGAAGTCGCTGCACACAATTACGCGCCACGCCTCATAGCTCAGTTCCCACTCGATATGGTTGATGGTGCGGGAAAGGTCGGAGTGGATTCCACCGTGCCTGCCGTACTCGGTGGCGTGGATGGTCGCAATCAGGGGGAGCTTGTAGCGGTGTTTGAGCGATTTAGCGGCGGGCAGTGCAAGCCAGTCGTGCGCATGGAGTAGGATTGGCTCGCGTTGGGCGCGGGCGGGCTTGCCGTGCAGCAGTTCCTGTAGCAGGGCGTCCGCACGGGCTTCAAACGCGGCATTCATCGCATAAACGCCCGCCAGAAAATCGCCGTGCGCCGCAGGTGGCACGCCTGTTCGATGGAGATAGACGCCGTTTTCGGTTGCCTCGTCGGGCGCATCGGGATGCGTCGCCGTGATGACATGTACCTCCACGCCTTGCGCTGCCAACGCCTCCGACAGCTCTTGCACATGGCGGGCGATGCCCCCCACGATGCGAGGCGGATACTCCCACGATACCATCACAACGCGCACGGCGGGGCGATTCGACGCACAAGGCGGTGTTCCTACAACGCGCTCGGCTTTTAACCTGTTCTTAACATTCGACAGCGCATGATTCTGCTGCTATGAAATCGCGCTTCGGATGGCTACTTGCGAGTTGCGTGTTGAGTATTGTGTTGGCTGCCTGCGCGAAGCAAGAATCGGGACAGCAGGAACAGTCCACCAAAGCGACCTCCACTCTTTCTGGCAAGATTACTATTGACGGTTCCAGCACGGTGTTGCCCATCTCGGAGGCGTTGGCGGAAGAGTTCCGCGCGCAGCACCGGAATGTAGAGATTACGGTTGGCAAGTCGGGCACGGGCGGCGGTTTCAAAAAGTTTGCGAACGGTGAAATCGATATCACGGGCGCATCGCGTCCCATTCGCGAAGAGGAGGACGCCCTATGCAAGAAAAACGGTGTCGAGTATATCGAAATCCCCATTGCCTATGATGCGATGGCGGTGGTGGTGAATCCGCAAAACACCTGGTGCGACCACCTGACCGTGCAGGAGCTGAAAAAAATCTGGGAGCCTGCTGCGCAGGGCAAAGTTAAGAGCTGGGCGCAGGTGCGTCCCGGCTTTCCCGACGAGCCGCTCGTGCTGTTCGGCGCGGGCACAGACTCAGGCACTTTCGACTACTTCACGGCTGCGATTGTAGGCGAGGAGAAGGCGAGCCGCGGCGACTACACCGCCAGCGAGGACGACGATATTCTGGTACAGGGCGTCTCCCGCACGAAAGGTGCGCTGGGCTACTTCGGACTGGCGTACTACGAGAACAATCAGGACAAGCTCAAGCTGGTCGGCATCGACAACGGCAAGGGTCCGGTGAAGCCCTCGCGTGAGACGGTATTGAACGGCACTTATCAGCCGTTGGCGCGCCCGCTATTCCTGTATGTGAATGTGAAGGCGCTCGAACGTCCCGAGGTCGCCGAGTTCATCAAGTTCGCGCTGGCGAACGCGGGCAAGCTTTCGGACGAGGTGGGCTACATCGGGCTGCCGGAGCAGGTGTACGAACTCGTGGCGCATCGCGTGGAACGGCGTATCAAAGGCTCGGCGTTCGGCGCGCACGGCTCACAGGTCGGTGTGAAGCTGGAAGACCTTTACAAGATTGAGGAGGCTTCGGAGAAGAGTGCCCAATAACGCGCCTGCAACGGAGGTCGGGGTGTCGTACACGCGCGCGGTGGTGCAGGTCGGCGTGAGCAGTCGGAACCGCCGCCGCGTGCGCGCTGAAGAGAAGGTCGTGCGCGGGTTCCTGTTCCTGTGCGCGCTGCTCGGCGTGCTGACCACCTTCGCGATTGTGTTCATTCTGTTCACGGAGAGCCTCGGCTTTTTCAAGGCGGTTTCGCTGAGGGAGTTCCTCACCAGTACGGTATGGACGCCCACTTTCAAGAATCCCTCGTTTGGCGTGTTGCCGTTGGTGATGGGCACGCTGCTGACCTCGCTGATTGCGCTGCTGCTGGCGGGTCCGGTGGGGCTGTTGACGGCAATCTATCTGAGCGAGTACGCCTCGCCGCGCGTGCGCCGTGTGGTGAAACCGACGCTGGAGGTGTTGGCGGGCATCCCGACGGTGGTGTACGGCTACTTTGCGCTTACGTTTATCACGCCGCTGCTACAAAAGTTCATTCCTGGGCTGGAGGGCTTCAACGCGCTTTCGGCAGGGCTGGTGATGGGCATTATGATTCTGCCGACAGTCGCCTCCCTGAGCGAGGACGCGCTTTATGCCGTGCCGAACAGCCTGCGCTATGCATCCCTTGCGCTCGGTGCGACGCGCTTCCAGACCGTGTGGGGCGTGGTCGTGCCGGCGGCGATGTCGGGCGTGTCGGCGTCGTTCCTGCTGGGCATCTCACGAGCGGTCGGCGAGACGATGATTGTCGCCATCGCTGCGGGGTCGCAACCGAACTTCACTTTTAATCCTCTGGTGGCAGTGCAGACGATGACCGCCTACATCGTGCAAATCACGATGGGCGACACGCCGCACGGCTCCGTGGGGTACCAAACGATTTTCGCCGTCGGGCTATTGCTGTTTCTGATGACGCTCATGCTGAATCTGGTGAGCGAGGCGATTCGGCGGCGTTATAAGGGGGCGCGCGTATGATTCAAGTTGTCAGCACTCCGCAATGGCGGGCGCGTGAATATCGGCGCGAGCAAATCTTCCAGCTCGTCGGTGCGCTGATTGTGCTGTTCGCGCTCACAACGCTGGTGGTGCTGCTGACAAAGATTCTGCTGGACGGCTTCGCGCGGCTCAATCCCGAATTCTTCACCAGTTTCCCCTCGCGCCGTGCGTCGCAGGCGGGCATCTTGCCTGCGCTGGTGGGCAGCGCGTATCTGCTGCTACTTACCGCTGCGATTGCCATCCCGATTGGCGTCGGCGCAGCCATCTACTTGGAGGAGTTCGCGCGTCGCAACTGGTTCACGCGCCTTGTGGAGATTAATATCACGAATCTGGCGGGCGTGCCGTCCGTGATTTACGGGTTGCTGGGGCTGCAGGTGTTCGTGCGGACGCTGATGATGGATCGGAGCCTGCTGGCGGGGGCATGTACGATGGCGTTGCTGGCGTTGCCCGTGATAATCACGGCGGCGCGGGAAGGGTTGCGCACGGTGCCCAAGAGCCTGCGCGATGGCTCGCTCGCACTCGGCGCAACGCAGTGGCAGACGGTGCGCTACACCGTGCTGCCCGTCGCGATGCCCTCCATCCTGACGGGCGTCATCTTATCGCTCTCGCGCGTGGTGGGTGAGACCGCGCCGCTGCTGGTGATTGGTGCGGTGGTCTATATCGGAACCCTGCCCGACAGCCTATTCTCCGCGTTCACGGTGTTGCCTGTGCAGATTTATAACTGGACAACGCGCCCGCAACACGCCTTTCAGGAGAACGCCGCCGCAGGGATTATTGTGTTGCTCGCGCTGTTGCTCACGATGAACGCTCTCGCGATTTACCTGCGCAACCGCTATCAGAAGCGTCTGCCGATATAGTGCTGATCAGTTCAAACGCTCGATGAGATCTTCAACCGCAACGCTTGTCATTCCGAGCGGAGCGAGGAATCCCGCCCGCGTCGCGGTAGCGTTGGCGTAGCATTTCTCAGAGCAAGCACTTACCAATCGGGGCTTCAAGTGTCGTTATGCCCTCACCCCCTAACCCCCTCTCCCGCACGCGGGAGAGGGGGAACTCGCTCCCCTCTCCCGCGTGCGGGAGAGGGGCTGGGGGTGAGGGCTGGTGTCTCGTTAGAAATCCCGATTAGTATAAGCAACAGAGAATCTTAACAGCCTCGAAAGGGAACCAACGCGGGGCGTCGCGAATCTAAGTCATCAAGGAGATGGCAGTATGTTGTGGATATACCGACTATTGTGGATTGCTTCGTCGCTGGGAGCAGCGGCGATACTGATAGTCGCCTCGAACCCCCGCAACGAGCGGCCTGTTAGCGCAGGCGAGTGGACGACCGTTCAGCAAGGGCGGTTTACCGTGCAGGTCCCGCCCGGCTTTCGCGCCCGTCGGGACGCGCTGACACAGATGGGCATGAACCAGCCCAATAGCCCCTTGCAGCTGCAGGACGCGCTGCGCATTGAGCGGGGGGCGCGTACGGGCGTCAAAATCGCGTTGGTCACTGTACGCACCGACCTGATGCCCTCGAGCGACGAAGCAAGCACCGCTTCGCAGGAGCAGAGCGGCGCGCGCTTGTTGCAACGAGTTCACGAGGCGCAACTGCAGAACCTGCGCACCGTGTTTGCTGATTTCAGGGAGACAAAGCAACGCGCAGTGCAGGTGCAGGGCGTCTACGGACTACGCGCCGACTTCGAGTTCACCCTGACGCACTGGGTGCCATTTTTCAACCTGCCCGGGCAGGGCTATCTGATTACCTTGCCCGTATCGCAAACTGAGGCGCTGCACATCATCGCGTATGCGCCCCCTCATCGATTCAAAGAGTATCAGACCGTCTATGAACGGTTGCTCAACACGCTGCGATTGAACGCAGGCACGACTACTACGGCAAGTGGAGGCTGGGAATGATGCAACACAATCCTCTGTACGAAGCCGCCGAAGAGGCGAGGAAGATTAAGGTGTTGTATGAGGTCAACACAGGCTACACACTCTCGGCGAAACTGGAGCGGTTCTTCGGCGTCGCGATGCTGATTGCCGTGTTGAACCTCATCTTCATCCTTTGGCGCCCTGAGTGGGCGTTGTGGAGCAACCTTGTCGCGCTGCTGCTCATAGGGGCGTGGCTGCCGAACTCCTATCTCAGCGAGAAGATGGAGGATATCAGCGCGTATCGGGATGTGCTGATTCTGCTTTTACTGCATGGCGCGCTTTCGAACCCCGTCGCTGCGTTGCTGGTCTATGTTGTGTTGCTGATGCTGGCGTGGCTTATCACGCGCGGCGAGCTGAGCAACACCGCGCTGGTGTTCGCGCTCGCGTATGTGGGGTTCCGCAGCCTGTTCGATGCGGCGGCGATTCTCCTCGGCTCTCTGGACATCGCCGACTGGCTGCGGATTCAGATTGACTTTATGAACGCGCTGCCGCTGCTGGGCATGGCGGTCGGCTGGTTCATCGGCAGCCTGTTCCGCAACGACTGATTGCCTACAGGAGAAACGCCCTGCCCGCCGAATCGAGCGGATGTGCTACGGATTGCGCACACGGCGGATGTGCATCTGGGCAGGGCGTTTGGCTATCTGGGGGAGGCGGCGTCGGCGCACCAGGAGCGGCTGCAGCGGGCGTTTCAGCGCGTGTTTGGCGAGGCGCGGGCGCGCGAATGCCACGCAGTGCTAATTGCAGGCGACCTTTTTGACAGCCCGCACGTGGGACGCCGCTGGATTGAGTTCGCCCTGTCCACAATCGCCGAGACACGCATGCCTGTGATTGTGATCCCCGGCAATCACGACCCGGCGGAGGCGCATCCGTTCCGTGAGGCGCGCCCGCCCCCGAACCTGCACTTTTTGCCCGACACGACGCGCCTGCGACTCGATACGCTGGATCTGGAAGTGGCGGCGTGCCCAGCGGGGGACGAGGCGCGCTGGCAAGCTGCCCTGCGGCGCGACCCCAACGGCGCGCCCGTCCAGATTGCGCTCATGCACGGCTCGATGCCCAACGCGGGCGGGCAGGGCGATATCCAGCCCCAGTGGATTGGCGCGAGCGGATTGGACTATATCGCGCTGGGCGACTGGCACTCGCCGCAGGAATGGACGCAGGGCAGCACCGTTTGCTACTACAGCGGCGCGCCCGAGATGATTATGCCGCGCCAGCAGCTGCCCGCCGTGATGCTGATTGCCGAGCTTGCGCCGGGACAGCCCGCTCGCGTGGAGCGTGTCATCACGGGCGAGGCGCGCCATCCTGAGGGGGCGCACGACGGCACGCTGGCTTGGGACATTGCGCCCTACGCCACGATGCAGGAACTGCTGACCGACCTGCGCAGTCGGCTTACTCCTGAAACTGTCGCCACAATCCGCCTTGTGGGGCGATGGCGCGGCGCAGAGCCACTCAGTGTGCAGCTTTTAGCCGAAAACCTGCAACCCTACTGCCTATGGCTGGAGTTGGAGAGCGCGTTCCAGCCCGACTTGCTGCAGCCTCACACACCATTCGAGGCGATGCTCACCGAAATCGCGCAGGAACGCGCCGCGCAAGAGCCAGCGCAGGCAAGCCTGTATTATGAAGCAGCGCAAACCGCCCTCTACCTGCTGCGAGGAGGCAGATTATGAGGTTCTGCAGGCTCGCGCTGGAGGGCTATGGACGATTCCGCGAGCGCACCGTGTTCGAGTTCGACGCAGGGCTAAACTGCGTTCTGGGCGCGAACGAATCGGGCAAAAGCACGCTGTTAGCGGCGTTGCTGGACGCGCTGTATACCTTGCCCTCCACGACCGCTCAGCCCGCTCGCGAGCGCATCCACTGGGGGCATCCACACGGCTGGCGACTGGAGCTGGAACTGGAGCTGCGCGGCGAGCGCGTGCAAATCAGTAAATTCCACCCCGTCGATGACCCACGCAAACGCGCTGAGTTCCTGCTTCAAGTCGG
>JAOAES010000204.1 GCA_026416655.1 Fimbriimonadales bacterium | reverse complement strand
GGGTAATCAACGGGCAGTGCGCTACAGGATAGACCTGACGGGACCTCAGCCACTCTGGAAATGCCTTGTCCCTCGTCTCCCAAAGAGGGGCATCGTGACGAGCGTCAACAAGGTAAACCGCGTCGATCGTAAACGCTGTGGACACTTGCAGCGCGTGTTTACGACGCCCATCTGCGCCGACCATCAGCAAGTAGTAGTCAGACTGAGGCTCGGTTAAACTCGCTTTGAATGAATAGAGGCGCCCGCGTTCAGGGAGATAGCGAATCGCCACACTCTTGCCTGCAAGCGCGCCTTCGGTGAAGTAGCCATCAAACGGAGTTCCTTCGTCTGAGTGGATGCCGAACACGCGGCGAGCTAAAAACTCTGCGACCTTCGCGGGCGTGAATGGCTCGCCGATGAGTTGCGCCATCGCATGCTCCAGCTGGTTGCGCTGCTGCACAAGGTTCGCAAGTTGATACAAATCTTCCACAGGCGTTCACCACCCGCAAGTATACCCCCTGCACTGTTAGGTTGCAGCGGTTCGTTGCGGGTTTAGAGCTACGGACAGTAGCTGAGCACAATCGCCGCTCGCCCCAGCGCGGCGCTTGTAAGTGCAGGCAGGTTGGGCACAACATCGTCATAGTCGCACTGGTTGCGCCACGCCCGCAGCTCGCGCAGGTACGCCGCGACATTTGTCCATACGCCGCCCTGCTGACGCAGATGTCGGCGCAGCAATTCATGGTCTTGGGGCGTCCCTGTACGCTGAAATCCCAGATTCGCTTCTGCGTAGTTGCGCACGGTGCAAAAGGCTGCGTAGTAGGCGCGACTCACGGCGGCGCGATTGGACGCCTCGTCCGAGTATCCCGCTCCGATTCTGTTCTCAAAATCTTGCGCGAGCGCGAGGAACTCTTTCCAGTCAAACCCCATGCGACGGCTTGAAATCGGTCGTAATAAAAACAAGGTCCGGCGCGCCCTGCCACAGCGGCTCGCATGCCTCACGAGCGCGGTCTATACGCTGCAAGACGCCCTCGTCATACTCTGGAAAGCGCGCGTAGATTACTAAATACTCGTCGTCAATCTCAGGGTCTGTATACCGCTCCAGCGACAGCTCGGCGTCAGGCAGATGCTCGCGAGCCGTCTCCACAATAGGCGTTAGGAGAGCGAGCAAATCGGGATGCGCTGTGAGGAAGGTCGTTATAGCCTCACGCGACGGGATAGCGACGCCTTGCGCCTGCAGCTGCTCGACCAGTTGCGACGCTTCGGCTAAGATGGGCGGCTTAGCAACTACCTTGGACATGACCTTCACCACCCGCAAGTATACCTCTGCGCGGGTACAATATCCCCGCCATGCAAGCCGAGATTATCCGCGCCCCTGCCGAAACGCGCTGCCAAGACGAACTGCAACGGCTACAAGCGTGGGACAAATACCCGCGCCCCACAGGCTGGAAACTCTCGCCCCGTGCGGTGGAGAAGTTTATTCTGGGCGACGCCGAGCTGAACATCAAGCCCAAATATATCGGCGACCGTGACCGCATCCAAGTCGCCATCGCCACGCTCGCCAGCGACCGCGCCCTGCTGCTGGTGGGCGAACCCGGCACCGCCAAGTCGTGGGTGTCGGAACACCTTAGCGCAGCCGTCAGCGGCGACTCGAAACTCACCGTGCAAGGCACCGCAGGCACAACGGAAGACCAAATCAAGTATTCGTGGAACTACGCGCTGCTGATGGCGGAAGGTCCCAGCGACCGCTCGCTCGTGCCCAGCCCAATCCTGACCGCCATGCGCGAGGGACGCATCGCCCGCTTTGAGGAAATCACCCGCTGCGTGGCGGAAGTGCAGGACGCGCTGATTTCCATCCTCTCGGAGAAAGCCGTCGCCATCCCCGAACTGGAGCGCATCGAGTACGCCAAGCGCGGCTTCAACATCATCGCCACCGCCAATACGCGCGACCGCGGCGTGAACGAGATGTCCTCCGCGCTCAAACGGCGGTTCAACTTCGTGGAGCTGCCCGTGCTGAGCGACCTCAAGCAGGAGATGGCGGTGGTGCGCCAGCGCACGCAGGAGATGCTCGCCGACCACGAACTGCACGCCGACCTCTCGGATGAACTGGTGGAGACGCTGGTGACGGTGTTTCAGGAGCTGCGACAGGGGCAGACGCTGGACGGCGAGCAGAAGGTGAAAACGCCCTCAACGGTGATGAGTACCGCCGAAGCCGTGAGCGTGCTGTTCGGGGGCTGCCTGCTGGCGACGCACTTCGGCGAGGGGGCGGTGAACGGGCAGCATGTGATGCGCCTGCTGGTGGGCGCTATCGCCAAAGAGGAGAAGAGCGACCTGGAGGCGTTGACCGAGTATCTGGAGACGGTCGCTAAGAAGCGTGGGGGGCGCGTATGGAAGGAGCTGTACGAGACGCGACGCTGGCTGAAGTCGCTGTGAGCGCGGTGCGTGTGCGGGGCGTGCATGTGGTTCCTGTGCGCCACCACTCGCCCGCGATAGCCCGCGCCACGGCGGCTGTCATCCGTGCGTTGCG
This sequence comes from Fimbriimonadales bacterium, assembly GCA_026416655.1. Classification (GTDB taxonomy): domain Bacteria; phylum Armatimonadota; class Fimbriimonadia; order Fimbriimonadales; family GBS-DC; genus GBS-DC. The sequence continues at coordinate 1,803 of JAOAES010000204.1, read as the reverse complement.
CCCGCGCCTTGTGCTGATTGAGGGTCCCAGCGACGCGAACCATCTGATTGACGCCCTCACCGCGCCCGACGCGCACGCGCCGCTGGCGATCTTGGCGTATCGTCAACCGCAGGCGCGTCAAGCTTCCGCCGACCTCGCCCCGCAGGTGGTGTTCTATCCGTTCTGCGACTATTCGCCTGAGCTGGCGGCGTTGCGCACGGCGCGGGCGCTGGGTATCGAGGCGCGCTTTTGCGACCTCCCCGCCGCCGCGACGCTGGAACATCAGGCGCAGGAGGCGTCCGAGTCGTCCCAATCGGCGAATGCGTCGATACGATGGAACATTGGAGGCTTCCGAAACGCCACTGGAAGCCCCCGAAACGCCATCGGAAGGTTCCGATGGAGCATCGGAAGCTCCCAATTCAGAATGGGAACATTCCCATCGAGCGACCCCGACCTCCACACCCGCGTCGCGCAGCGCATGGGCTTCGACGACCACGAAGAGTGGTGGGAGTGCGTGTTCGAAACCGCCCTGCGCGACCCCAGCGCACTGCTGCAACGCACCTTCGAATGGGGACAACTGGTCATCGGCGAGACAGGAATCAGCGACTACGACGCTCTGCGCAACGCCTATATGTGGAAACAGGTAGCCGAATCGGGCGTACCGCCTGAGCAAATCGTGCTGGTGGTGGGCGCGGCGCACGCGGCGGCGTTCGCTCAGCCCGACTTCACCGCCGAGTACGACCCCAACCACCCGCTGCTGACGGCGCGCCCTGCCGAGTTCGTGCTGACGCCCTACTCGTTCCCGCGCCTGTCGGAGCAGCTCGGCTACGGCGCAGGCAACCGCGCGCCTCAGTTCTATCAGGACGCCTGGGAGTTCGGCAGCTTGGAGGACGCGACGCTTGCGACGCTCACGCGCCTGGTGAACAGCATGAAACTGCAGGGCGATGTCGCCTCGCACGCCGACGCGATTGAGGCGTTCCGCCTTGCCAAGCAGCTCGCCGCCCTGCGGGGCAAGCCGCAGCCGGGCTATCGCGAGACGCTCGACGCCGCCGTCGCCGTGTTCGGGCGCGGGCAAGCCGAGCGCGTGGAGCAGCCCCTCAAACGCCTGATGATTGGCGAGCGCATCGGGCGCGCCCCGCAGTCCGAGACCCAGCCCCCCGTGCAAGCCGAGTTCTACCGCCTCGCGCACGAGCTGCGCATCCCCGTCAAGGACGACCCGACCGACCTGCGCCTGAACCTCGCCGAGCCGCACGCCGTGCAGCAGTCCATCTTTTTGCATCGGCTCGCGGTTGCCAAAATCCCGTTCGCCGATTTGCAGTCGGGCGAGGCGGCGACCTACGGGCAGATGGCGCGCCTGCGCGAGAAGTGGCGTCTGCAGTGGACGCCGCTGACCGATGTCGCCCTTGTGGAGGCATCCATCTACGGCGACACCCTGCGCGAGGTCGCCAAGCGCAAAATCGAGCCGCGCCTCGCCCAGCGCGAGCAGCTCGCTCAGGTGAGCGCGGCGGCGTTGGAGGCGGTGCTGTGCGAGCTGCCCGAACTTTACGACGCGGCGCTGGCGGCGTTGGACGAGGCGTCCATTCGCGATGGCGATTTCACGAGCCTCGCGCGGGCGGCGTACCAGATTGCGGGGCTGATTGAGTACGGCGCGGCGCGGGCGGTGCGCCAAGAGATGTTCGAGCCGTTGCTGCAGCGCGTCTACACGCGGGCGTGCCTGCACCTGCTGCCCGCCTCAGACTGCGGAGACGACGAGGCGCGCTCCATCGGCGAGGGGATGCAGCTACTGCACGAACTCGCGCACAAGCTGCCCTATCTGGAGACCGA
>JAOAES010000203.1 GCA_026416655.1 Fimbriimonadales bacterium | reverse complement strand
GGGGATAAGGGCAAACATGCAGGAAAAGCGACCCGCGCCCCGTAAATTCCCCCGCGATGCCGCAGCCCGACCTGAAATCGATTCTGCACGCCCTGCTTTTTGTGGCGGAAGCGCCGCTCAGCGTCCAGACCCTGTGCGAGGCAACGGGGGAACCCGCCGACGCCATAGAAGCCGCCCTCCGCGACCTGCAGGCGGAACTCGCGGAGCGCGGGGCGATTCAGCTCGTGCAACTGGCAGGCGGCTACCAACTCGCCACGAAGCCGGAGTATGCGTTCTACATTGCGCGCCTGCTAAACCCGCCCCAGAAACGCCTCTCGAAAGCCGCGCTGGAGACCCTCGCGATTATCGCCTACGAGCAACCTATCACGCAAGCGCAGATCGACGCCCTGCGCGGCGTGGACAGCAGCCACACCGTGCGCCAACTGCTCGCCCGCGGGCTGATTCAGGAACTCGGACACAAAGACGCGCCCGGCAGACCCATCCTGTACGGCATCACCCCCCAGTTCCTGCACTATTTCGGGCTGAACAGCCTGGAGGAGCTGCCGGAGAAGCCGAGAGAGGATTAGCCTTGTACCCCACATAATCTACCCAATTCGGGAATTTTTGTTCACTTTCCTCTGTTGACCCCTAAAGATTGCGCACTATGATACCTATAAAATTAACGGCACGGTCAAGACGCCGAAGGAGACGGATTGACCGAGCCGTCAGAGGAGAGTGAAGTATGCATACGCAACAAAATATCGGCAGTGCGCTCCAAATTACGGAGCAAGGGTTGGCATTACGCAAGCAGTTTTTGCGCATCACGCGCGAACGAGTGGAATCGCTCTGCCGTGTAGCGGACTACATGGAGCAGATTGCCCCGCAACTCGTCCGAGAGTTCTACGACTTCCAGTTCCAGTTCCCCGAGACCCTGCACTTTTTCAACCAGTACGCCCAGCGACGCGGTATACCCTTGCAGACGCTGCGCCAGAAATTAGAGCAAGCCCAGCTCCAGTATTTTCTGGAAATTTTTCGCGAGGCGAAGCGCGGTGGCGCGTTCGGGATCGCCTTTCTCGAGAAACGCCTGCATATCGGCTATGTCCATAACGAGATTAACCTGCCGATGAAGTGGTATCTCGGCTCCTACGCAATGTATGCGGAGTTGCTCAAAAAATACCTGCTACAAAACCCTGAAATAGACCCGCATATCGCTCAGGAAGCGTTTCAGGCGATCCTGTCAGTGTTTATCTACGATATCCAGGCAGTGAGCGATTCGTTTATCGTGATGCTTATGCGCGATCTGTGCGTGGACACAGACCAGATTCGAGTGGACTCGGCGACGAAAGACATCACAGACCATTTTGGCGACATTCGGCGTATTTTTGGCGACGCGCTGAAACAGACCGTGCAGGCGAGTGAGCAGCTGGATCGTGCTTCGTCGGAGCTGGCGGAGACGGCGACCCAGACTCGTCAGGCGGTGAGCCAGATTGCGGCAGCGATTGAGCAGGTGGCGCGAGTGGCGGCGCACCAGGCTCAAGAAACGGCTCAAACGACCGAATCGGTGCGCCAGCTTACGGCAGGCATTCACGAAATCGCGCAAGGCGCGGAGTCGCAGGCGCAATCGGTACAGCGGGCGATGCTGGTCATCGGGCGCGTCGGCGAGAACATCCGCAAGACCTCCGAGCATGTCGCCGAAATGGGGCGCCAGTCCAGTCAGATTGGCGAGATGATCGAGGTGATTAATCAGATCGCCTTCCAGACCCACTTGCTGGCGCTGAACGCGGCGATTGAGGCGGCGCGGGCGGGCGAGGCAGGGCGCGGATTCGCCGTCGTCGCGAAAGAGGTGCAACAGCTCGCCGAACGCTCAGCGCAGGCTGCGAAAGATGTCGGGCGCATCGTGGCGCAGATCCAGCAGGTGGTTCACGCCGCCGTCCAGTCGATGCAGACCTCCGTCGAGCAGTTCGAGCAGGAACTCATCAGCGCGATGGAGCAGGTGCAGCAGATTGTCGCTCAGTATCAGGCGGTAGTGCATACCATGAGCGGAAACGCAGCGGTGGTGCGCGACGCTGTTGAGGAGGTTGCCAGCGCGAGCGAGCAGACCAGCGCGGCGACTCAGGAAGTGAGCGCGTCCACGCAACAAATGGCGGCGCAGGTGGAACAGGTCGCGCAGTGGGCGACCCAACTCAAAGCGACGGCGCAGACGCTCAACGAAGCGCTACGGTACTTTAACACAACCCAATCGGTTCAGGTGAATCCGCAAGGTCGAGCCGCCTGAAGTCTTCCCCTTCCTTCTGCCTCTGCTGGTCGGGGCGTCGCCAGCGCCCCGACCCTTTTTAGGGCGCGAGTCGCTCGCGTTTCCAGCTCCCGTCGGGCTGGCGCGTGTAGAGCAATCGATCGTGTAGGCGGTTCGGACGCCCCTGCCAAAACTCCAGCGAATCGGGCACGAGACGATACCCCCACCAGTAGGACGGACGCGGCACAGCGACGCCGTCGAATGCGCGCTCCACCTCCGCCAGACGCTGCTCCAGCCATGCTCGGTCGGGGATCGACTCGCTCTGGGGCGAGACATGCGCCGCGAGTTGATGCCCGCGCGGGCGCGTCGCGAAGTAGGCGTCGGCTTCGGCGTCGTCCACCCGTTCCACGCGCCCCCGAATACGCACCTGACGCTCCAGCTCGCCCCACCAGAAGACGGCGGTCGCATACGGGCGATACGCCAGTTGCCTGCCCTTCGGACTGCGACTGTTCGTATAGAAGACCAGCCCCCGTTCATCGAAGCCGCGTAGCAGCACATAGCGCGCGTCAGGGTTGCCCTGCGGGTCTACAGTGGCGAGGCACATCGCGTTCGGTTCCGTGATTTCGGCGTTCAGCGCGTCCTGTAGCCACTGCTGAAAGAGCGCAACCGGATCGTCGCCTGCCGTCGCTTCTGTCAGCTCGCCTCGCTCGTAACTTTTGCGCACGCGGTCTATCATGGAACGCGCTCTTATTATACCGTGCCGTTGTGCAGATACTCGCGCTACGGCGGCTGTTCGCTAATCGGCGATGCCCCTTGATTTTTCTTTTTTCCAAAGGGTACTATTAACGGACGCCATATGGCAAACCGACAGTTTGGGCAAAATTGGATACGCGGCGGAAGCTGGGGCGGCTTCCGCGTTCTTTGACGCATTCAAGATACCCACGCGCCCCAAAAGGACGGTGAACGGATGATTTACCCAGAAACAGACGAACTCAGTCAGTATCCGCGCTACATTCTGGCGTTGCTTGCCGCCGAGCGAGCGCGCCTGCTCCGCGAGGGCGCGAAACCGCTCGTGCCCGTCGACGGACTCGATTTCAATCCGCTGACCGTCGCCTTGCAGGAAATCGCGGAAGGGAAAATCCGACCCCGCATCATCGACGAGAACACCGTTGAGGTGATTATTCAAGGACCCGAACACACCTGGCAAGTCGCACGGGACATCAAGCAACTCAGCAAGCAAACCGAAGAGGACGAAGCGTTCGAGGAAGAAGCGATGCAGTTCTACGAGCAGGAGACCACCCTGCGCGAGTAGCCATAATCCCTTATGGCGATGAGCAAACCCGACTACTATGAGGTGCTGGGCGTCGAGCGGAGCGCAAGTCAGGACGAGATCAAGGCGGCGTTTCGCAAACTGGCGCGCCAGTACCACCCCGATGTCAACAAGGACGACCCCCAGGCAGAAGAACGGTTCAAGTTAATCAACGAAGCGTACCAGGTGCTTTCCGACCCCGAATCGCGCGCCGTGTATGACCGGTTCGGGCATACTGGAGCGCAGAGTGCGCCGCCTTCTGATCCGTTCGGGATGGCGGAGAACCTGTTCCAGATGTTTTTCGGGGGCGGCATGGGCGTCGCCACACGGGGTCCCATCGACGGGGCAGACCGCCGCGCGGATGTGACCCTCACACTGGAACAGGTGCTGCACGGCGCGACGCTGACGGTTGAAGCGGAGCGGCTGCGCCTCTGTGCCCGTTGTAAAGGTGTGGGCGCGGAGCCGGGCACATCGCCCGAACGCTGCCCCGACTGTGCAGGCTCCGGGCGCGTGCGGTTCACGCAAACCACTATCTTGGGCACGGTGACGCGTGTGGTTCCCTGCGAGCGCTGCGGCGGCGAGGGCGAAATCGTGCGTACGCCCTGCCGAGAGTGCCGCGGCGAGAAGCTCGTGCGCCAGCGCGACGCTATCCCGGTCGCCATCCCGCCCGGAATCGAAGAGGAAACGGCAATCCTCCTGCGCGGAGAGGGCGATTCGGGGCTACGCGGCGGACGCGACGGCGACCTGTACGTGGTGGTGCATATCGCCCCGCACTCCCGCTTCAAGCGGCGCGGCGACGACCTCGCCACACAACTCAACCTGACCTATCCCCAGCTCGCGCTCGGCGACGAGGTGGAAATCGAAACGCTGGACGGTAAAGTCTCGCTGGAAATCCCCGAACTCACCGAGCCGTACAGCGAACTGATAATTCCTGGTCGGGGACTGCCGAATCCACGCACGGGCAAACGCGGCGACCTCTATGTGCGTATCGGGCTGAAGATGCCCAAAAAACTTACCGAGGCGCAGCGCAACCTGCTTCGCCAGTACGCCGAGTTGAGCGGTGTGCGCCTCAAGAAATACGCAGGCGCGGAGCCGACCAGCTTCTTCGAGAAGGTCAAGCGTAGCGTCAAAAAGGAGGACTAAGCGGTGCGCAAAATCGCCTCAGTGGGCATTCTCGTCGCCGATGTGGTCGCCAAGCCCGTAAGCCACTACCCCGAACGCGGGATCTGCGCCCATGTGGAGCGGATGGAACTCCATGTGGGCGGCTGCGCCTCCAACACGGGGCTGGCACTGGCGAAGCTGGGCTTGCCAGTGAGCGTCGTTGGCAAAGTCGGTCAGGACGCCTTCGGCGATTTCATTCTCGGCGAACTACAACGCCACGGCGTCGATATACGCGGAGTCAGGCGCAGCGCAACGGCTGGCACCTCCAGCACGATGGTGATGGTTCATCCCGACGGCGAACGTTCGTTCATTCACCACAAGGGCGCGAACGCCGAGTTCCGCCCCGACGACATCGACTGGGAACTGCTCGGCGACTGCACGATTTTTCACCTCGCGGGCATGTATCTGATGCCTCAGATGGACGGTGAGCCTGCGGCGCGCGTGCTGCAGGAGGCGAAGCGACGCGGTATGATAACTTGCCTCGACACCACTTGGGACGCCAGTGGGCAGTGGATGCGCCTGCTTCAGCCCTGCTTGCCCTATTTAGACTACATCACCCCCAACTACGGCGAGGCGAGCATGCTGACGGGCGAGACCGAACCGGAGAAAATCGCCGACCGACTGCTCCAAGAGGGCGTGGGGACAGCGGTAATCAAGATGGACGCGCAGGGCTGCTTCGTCAAGAATGCCGCGACAGCGTTCCACCTGCCGGCGTGCGAGGTCGAGGTGGTCGATATGCTGGGCGCGGGCGACTGCTTCACGGCGGGCTGGCTGGCGGGCGTCTCGATGGACTGGGATTTGCGGCGTACGGCACGGCTCGCCAACGCCGTCGGCGCACTCTGCGTCTCCGCACTCGGCGCCACCACAGGCGTTAAACCGCTCTCGGAGACAATCCAGTTCATGATGCAGCGTTGCCTCCCGTAAGCCGTGTTTCCCCCTGCAGAGAATCGCCTCGCCTCCCGAAATTCCTTGCTGGCATGCGACGCTTTCGGTTTCGCTTAGAAGGGGTTCTGCGTTATCGCGAGACGCGCGAGGGGATCGCCTATCGCGCCTTACAGGAGGCAGTGCGACAGCGGGTGCAGCTGCAGGCGCAGATACGCGCCCTGACCGAACAGATGCGCCAGCTCGCCAGCGCGTCCACGAACCCTACGGAGTGGGCGCAGCGTGAACAAGTGTTGGAAGCGATGGCAACGCGCCTACAACGCCTGCAGGACACCCTCCCCTTGCTCCAAGAACAGGAGGCGCACGCGCGAGAGGTCTATTTGCAGGCGCGGCGAGAACGCGAGGCGCTCACCCAGCTGCGTATCCGCGCTTACGAGCAGCACCAGCGCGAAATTCAGCGGCTCGTGCAAAACGAGGTAGACGAGGCGGCGGTCTATGCGTATCAGCGACGCCTTTCAGAAGACACTGCAACGGGTACAGGAGATTGAAGCCCGTGTGCGCGAACTGCGCGGCGAGGCGGCACAGCCCATGCCGAACCGGTTCGATACGGCGTTCATCGCGCCTGTGGGCTTCCCTGCAGGCGAGACGCCCCCGCCCGGCATGCAGATCCGCCCGCGCGTGCAAGCGTGGGAACCGGTGGTCGCTCCTATCGCGGCGCGCTATCACTTGGACACAGCGCTGGTGCTGCGCGTGATCGAAGCGGAGTCGGGCGGCGACCCGCGCGCCGTCTCGCCCAAAGGTGCAATCGGGCTGATGCAACTGATGCCCGAAACTGCCCGCGCGCTGGGCGTGAGCGACCCGTTTGACCCTGTGCAGAATATCGAGGGCGGGGTACGCTACCTGAGCCACCTGCTCCAACGCTTCGGCGACCTGCGTCTTGCGCTGGCAGCTTATAACGCGGGACCGGGCAATGTGCAACGCTACGGGGGCGTGCCGCCCTTCCCGGAGACGCAGCGGTATCTGGAGCGAGTCTTGGGCTAATTGCTTGCCGCACGCATCCAGCGCGCCCAAAGCAACCGCAGCCAGCCCCCCACTCGTATCGCGCCCACACACAACGCATACAGCAGGGGGTTTAGCCGCTCCCGATAATGCTTGCGATAAAAGGCTTCCAAGGCGCGATGCGACTCGCGAATTGCGCTCAGACGCACTTGCTTCGTACTCGCGCCGCCGTGATGCAGAATCTGCACCTCAGGAACGAAGTAAATCTTCCAGCCCGCCTGCTTGATGCGGTAGCACCAGTCCACATCGTTGAAAAAGAGGGGGAACGCCTCGTCCATCAGCCCAACCTGTTCGATGACCGCGCGGCGCGTCATCAGGAAGGTCGCCATCGGCTGGTCGACTTCGGCGACGGCGTCGTAAGTAAACCAGCGCATACGGTAGCCGCCCAACCGCCGCGAGTTTGGAAACAGCCGTGCCAGCCCCGACACCTCAAAGAGCAGATTCGCGGGCGTGGGGAATCCGCGCACGGATGCCTGCACGCGCCCGTCGGGGAAAACCTGCTTCGCGCCCATCGCCCCTGCCTCCGGATGGGCGCGCATGAAAGCGAGGGCGCTACTGAGCGTGTTCTCAAAAACCTCCGTGTCGGGATTCAGGAGCAGGATGAACTCGCCCTGCGCCCGCTCCATCGCCTGATTGTTGCCCCGCGCGTAGCCGAGATTGGCGTCGTTGGCGATCAGCACAACCTGGGGAAACTCCGAGCGCACCATCGCTGCGCTGCCGTCGGTGGAGGCGTTATCGACGACGATGACCTCCAACGGCTCCGACGGCGGG
>JAOAES010000168.1 GCA_026416655.1 Fimbriimonadales bacterium | reverse complement strand
CGTGGTTTCACTTTGATTGAGTTGCTGGTCGTGATTGCGATCATCGCCATTTTGGCGGCGATCCTGTTCCCTGTGTTTGCGCAGGCGCGTGAGAAGGCGCGTCAGACCCAGTGTGTAAGCAACGCCAAGCAGATCGGCACGGCGATTATGATGTACGGTCAGGATTACGACGAGACCTACATCCCCTGGTTTGTTCGCACGGGCTTGGCGCGGAACCAGTACCGGGACGACCTGCGGAGCTGGGTGCAGAACCTGCAGCCCTACATCAAGAGCGGCGAGCCTAGCCGTCCTGCGGGCAGCGGTCCGTTCTCCAGCGTGCCGCCCAACGGCTTGATGCGGTGTCCCTCGTTCAACGAGACCAAGTTCCAGCAGGTGGCGAACCTGCCTGACTGCGACGCGGGCGCGCTCAATGACCAGTGGTGGCCCCCGCAGCTCTATCACGCGCATTACGGCATCGGCTTCGGCGAAATCGCCACGGGCGGTAACTGCACGCAGCAAGACCCCTACTACAAGTTCGCTGGAAGCGATGTGCGCGTGTCCGTAATGTCGTTTGCCACTCCGCGTCGCCCTGCCGAAACGGTCATCGTCACAGATGGCTTTACGGGAATCATTCGCAATGGCGGGTTCGGCACCACCATGGGCTGTGAGTCGGCAGACAGCCACAGTGGCGGCGGGACGCACATCTTCTGCGACGGGCACGCTAAGTGGATTGCCCGCAACAGTGAGCGCTACCTCGCCACCGACTCCACAGGCTGCGTCTACAAGCGCTACTACGCTGTGGACAAGGAGTAGGCTATGGGAAATCTGAAAAACCTGCTCATTATCCTTGCCATCGCGCTGGCGGCGATTGGCGCGGCGTGGTACTGGCGTCAGAGCGCGACCGCGCCGCCTGAGCCGTCCACTTCGGGCTACTACGAGGGTCCGATGAAGGGCAAAGGCGCGAGCGGCGGACTGGGTGCGGGACAGTAATTCCCCCGTACCGGCTGGCGTCTCTCAGGGAAATAACTTCCTGAGCCACAACTCGTCGGCGCGGCTGAGACCCACAAACGCCGCGCCGATGTACCATAAGCCGTTGGACAACTCACGGCAGTGGCGAACCTGCGCCCGCGCCTGCAATGCCTGTTCCGCGCCCATGAGCGGCAACTCGACCTCAAACTCCTGTCCCGCCTCCATCGCCTGCGGCGCCTGTAGACCCAGCCCTGACACGCTGAGATTGACCACCCGCGCCGCCACGCGATTATCGCCGAACCTAACCTCCGTCCCGATGTTCACAGTGTACCGCTTTCGCTTTCGACGGTCGCAACACTGTGCTGCGGAAACGGGCGTCAGGTTGAAAGTCGTCTCGTTCAACGGCTGAACCTGCATGGTTAACCGGCGCGGCGCGCCGCCCACCATCAGCATCACATGCGCCAGCATATTCGGACGCAGGGACTCGCTCCCCGACTCGACGCGCACCGTCAGGCGCATTGCCTGCTTGTCCAGCCCCACCAGAACGCCCTCGAGCATGCGCTCCGTGTTGGGGATCTGTATCTGCACGCTCGCTGTCATCCGACGCCTCCACTGCGATTGTTCCACAGACTCGACTTTTTCTGAGGACGCGCCAATAATACAGTCGGCTAATCAAAATGGAGGACACTATCCCTATGAGCAACACGCCGATTACGAATCGCCATCAGTGGCATGAAATGAGTTTACTTCCCGTCGCGATTGGCGTGGTAGGCGTTGTGGGCGCTGTGAGCAACGGTCCCGCGCCGCTGCTGGTCGGGGCAATCGCTGCGGCAAGCGCATGGTGGTGGCTGCGACGACGCGCTAACACCCCCGACGTCTCCCGGAACGAGACGACGCCCACCGAGAACCTCGCTCAGCTGGAACACGCCATGCAGCAGTGGCAAACGCAGTTCCAGCGGCTCGAACAAGCGATTACCCAACTGCATCAGGGCAACCTACTGTATCGCATCGAGGCGCAGGGCGACGACGCCACCGCCCGCCTGTATAACGAAGCCTTAGACTACTTCGTGCAGTCCCTGCAGGAGACGCGCCAGACCGCCAAACTCGTGCTGCAGAGCGTGCAGGCGATGATTGAAGGTCTCAAGGACGCCTCCGAACGCTCCGAGCAAGTGGGCGGTATGGCGCAGGACACCGCGCGTGGCGTCGAACACCTCGCCTACGAAATCCAGAGCGTTTCCGAAAGTGTGCGCCAGGTGCAGCAGGCAGCGCAGGAAGCCGCGCAAGGCGCCGAGCAGACCGCCCAGTCCGCCAGCGTCGGCGTGGAGCGCGTGAACCTCATCGTGCAGCGCATCCGCGAAGCCGCCCACCAGCTCCAGCGCGTCGAGCAGGCGACCGAACAGACCACCCAAATCGCCAGCGAAGGACGCGCCGCCCTCCACCAGTCGCAGCAGGTGATGCAACAAATCGAGCAACAGACCCGCTACACCGCCGACGAAATCCAGAAACTAGCCACGATGTCCGCCGCCGTATCGGACATCCTCAGCAAAATCGAAGAGATTGCACGCCAGATTAACCTGCTCGCGCTCAACGCCGCCATCGAAGCGGCTCGCGCGGGCGAGGCAGGACGCGGCTTCGCCGTCGTCGCCGACGAAGTGCGCCGACTCGCCGAACGCTCCGCCCAAGCCAGCAAGGAAATCCAGCAAATCATCGACCAGGTGCTCGGCAAAACCCACGCCACTGTGCAAGCCATCGAGCAGAACCTGACCATCGTGCAACAAGGCGGGCGTGTGTCGCAGGAAGTCGCGCAGGGGCTACAGACCATCCTCCAAGCCATCGACGAAATCGCCCAACAGGTCAGCTCCTCCGCCGCGCTGATGCAGGAAGTGCAACAGTCCGCCGATATGACCCTCGGCGAAATCGAGCAAATCGCCGCGATTGCCCAGCAGTCCAGCGCCGCCAGCCAAGAGATGCTCGCCAGCGCAGAAACCTCTTCCCAAGCCCTGCACCAGATGGCGGCCCTCTCCCAGCAAGCCGCCGCCAACGCCGAGCAAACCAGCCAGATCGTCCACGCCCAAATCGAAGCTCTCCAGCGACTCAACCGCCAAAACACCGAAACCTCCGCCGCCGTGGAGAAACTCATGTTCTCGCTCGGACGGTTCCGCCTCTCCGAAGAAGAGTCGTTCGAAGAGAAAATCCAGACCTTCAAACGCGCCCACCTCAAGTGGGTCGAGCGCGTGGAGCGGATGGTGTATCACGGCGAGATGATCCCGCGCGACCAGCTGGTCTCCCACAAAAAGTGCGCCCTTGGCACATGGTACTACTCGCTCGGGCAGCAGCAGTTCGGGCATCTGCCTGAGTTCCGGGCAATCGAGCCGCCCCACGAGCGTCTGCACCAGATTGCCGCGCGGGCGGTGGAGGCGATGGAGCAGAACGACAAAGCCCGCGCCCAGCAGTGCCTGAACGAGATCCGCGAGGTCAGCCAAGAGATTGTCGCCAAGCTCGACCAGCTCTACACCCGCGCCACCACCAGCGGGCTTCAATCGGCGGCGTAATCGTATCGCGGGCGTCCAGCACGGACGCCCGCCCCCCACTCCGTTTACAGAGAGCGCAGGCGTCTGGTATCCTCATATGCAGGAGCGTGCCTGAATGTATGCGCCACTGACCCTGAAGCGTGTTGCGGAGGCGATTCGCGCGGAGCTCGACGCGCCCGACGGCGACCCGTGGCTGTGGATACGGCAGTTCATGGACGACTTCTACGCGGCGGCGCAGGAGGTCCGTGCAGGGCTGATTGCCGAGCGTCCTGAGCCTACGGGCGACCCGCGCTTCGACGCCTATCTCGCCGCGCTGGCGGAGCATTTCGCGTTCCACTACCACCTGCCCACGCCCGCCTGGGTGGGCGAACCCGAACGCTTTCTGGAGCAGTGGTGGTTCCCCACGCAGTTCAAGAGCCTGCACGCGATCGCGTTGGTGGAAAGCCCTGCGGCGTTCCGTCGGCGCGGCATCTTTGTGGATAAGACGGAGTTCCAGCGATGCTGAACCGCGAGCTGATTCTCAACGCGCTGACCCGCCTTTCGGAGGTGTTGGAAGCGCGCGGCGTTCAGGGCGAGTTGTATTTGGTGGGGGGCGCGGCGATGGCGCTGGCTTACGATGCGCGTCGCGCCACGCGCGATATCGACGCCGTGTTCGCCCCGAAACAGGCCATCTACGACGCCGCCCAGATTGTCGCTGAAGAGCTGAACCTGCCCGAAAACTGGCTCAACGACGCGGTGAAACTCTACCTGCGCGGCGAAGACCCCGAACCTGTGCCGATTCTGGACCTGCCTGCACTGCGCGTGCAGGTTGCCTCGCCGCGCTATCTGCTGGCGATGAAGCTCTTGGCGTCGCGTCGCGAGGACGAGTCGGACATCCGCCTGCTCCTGCGGCGCCTGCAGGTGCGGTCTGTGGAAGAGGCGGAGCAGATACTGCTGAGCGTCTATCCTGCGGCGCAGGTTCTCCCCAAAACGCGCTTTATGCTGGAAGAGATTTTCGGCGAAGGGAATCCTTAGAAAATGGGTTCAGCAGAGGCGGTTCCCCACGCCGTTCAAGAGCCTGCGCAGGACGATGGTCGCTGGGTACAATTCCGCTATGCAACAGGTTTTCGAGGGCTTGTGGGAAGAGATCGTGGCGCGGGGGGACTCGCTAAAGGGCAAGCGCGTGCGGGTGGAGGTGCTTGAGGGTGAGCCTGCAGAGGTGGAGCCGTCACAGGCGCATCCGCTGGAGCGCATTATCGGCATTGCGCAGGACGGTCCCCCTGATTTGAGTGTGCGCCACGATGACTACCTCTACCAGAAGCGATGAGCCGCCTTGTATTCGTCGACAGCAGCGCGTGGATTGCGCTGGCGAGTAAAGACGACCATTCGCACGCTCTGGCGCGCGCCTTCTTTCTGCAGGAGATTCAGGCGCGTCGGCGACTGTTCGCCACCTCGAACTTTGTTCTGAGCGAGACGCTTACGCTTCTACGCTATCGTTTCGGGTTGACCGTTGCAGAGACATTCTGGCACTCGATTCAGGAGTCGCTGTCCAACCATCTGTTGCGCCTGTATCCCGTTACAGAGGAGGTCTGGGCAGAAGCGATAGAGACTTTTTTCAAGTATCGCGACCAGAACTTCTCCATAACCGACTGCACCAGTTTTGCCCTGATGCGCCGTGAGGGGATCGAGACGGCGTTCGCCTTTGACCACCACTTCTGGGTGATGGGGTTTCAGGTGGAGCCGCCCCCGCAGGTATAATCTTCCCCGTAGGAGCGCGGCGCTATGGATGGATTGCCCAAAGAACTCATTCTCTGGATACTTGCGTTGCCGTTGGCAGGGAGCCTGTTTCACGCGCTGTTGGGCGGCTGGTTGGTGCGTACGCTGGGCGAGCGGGCAGGCAAGTGGCTCGTCGGCGCGGTGGGCATGGGCGTGGTGCTGGGCGCGTTCGCGATTGGATGGCAGGTGTTCCAAGCAATGCTGCAACTGCCCGAAGCGGAACGCAGCGCAACCTACCTGCTGACCGACTGGATAAAAATCGCAAGCCTGCACATCCCGATAGAGTTCATTATCGATCCGCTCTCGGTGCTGATGACGCTCATCGTGACGGGCGTGGGTGGGCTAATCCACCTCTACGCGACGGGCTACATGGCGGAGGATGAGGACTATCCGCGCTTATTCACCTACGTCAACCTGTTCATCTTCTTCATGCTGCTGCTGGTGCTGGCGGGCAACTTTTTGGTGATGTTCGTCGGCTGGGAGGGCGTGGGGCTGTGCAGCTATCTGCTGATTGGCTTTTTCTATCGGAACGCTGAGTGGAAGGCGAACACTGACGCGGCGAACAAGGCGTTTATTGTGAACCGTATCGGCGACGCGGGCTACCTGCTGGCGACCTTTATGGTGATTGCGCTGTTTGGCACGCTCTCGTTTGGGCAGGTGAACGCGCT
>JAOAES010000164.1 GCA_026416655.1 Fimbriimonadales bacterium | reverse complement strand
GTTCAACTGGCGAGAAACGACTCGCCTTGCGTTGCGAAGCGTGACGATGCTTGCTGTGCTGTCTGCAGCGAGCCTGACCCAGTTATCGGCGAACCCGTTTAGCGTGACCATCCGCAGTGGGCAGGGCGTGACCTACACGCTCGCGCCGAACTGTAGCGGCAACTTCTCGAACGCGCCGTTCACGCCTGCGCACTTCAACGCCGCTGCCAGCGGTAGCGCGGCGTCGGTTGTGTCTCCTTTCTTCCTCTGGATTCCCAGTCTGCCTGCCGACCCACAAGCGCAGTGGATCTCTACCAACCCAAACGGGGAGGGACACACGGCGCTGTTTGCCCAGCGATTTATTCTGCCCTGTATCCCTGCTGACGGAACCGTGACCTTGACCTTCCACTGGGCGGCGGACGATCAGTTAGGCGATCCGCCGAATGGCGCACCGAATATGGGCGTGTTCATTAACGGCATCCCGCTCAATATCCACGGCGGAACTTTCAGCACGCAATCTACAGTAACCGTGCCAGTCCCTGCGAGCATACTCAACGCGGGCGCGAACTACCTGTATGTGTATGTGTGGGAGTACGGTTGTGTCAGTCCCGGCGGCGTTATCTACTCCGCTACAATTCGAGGCTTGTGCTCTACCTGTATTGTGGAGAACGAGCAACCCTGGAACCGATGTTTGCCGTCCACGCCCTCCGCGGTGGTCGACTGCGCGCCGCCGCTGCCCTACAACATGCTCGGCGCTCAGTGTGCGGACGACTTTATTGCGACCTATACAGGATCTGTGAACACCGTGGAGTGGTGGGGCACGCTGAGTGACCCGGCGCAACGCCATCGCCCGTTCCAAATATCTATCTTCCCACGAAACCAGCCTTGCCAACGCCCCGAAGGTATGCCGATTTACTCTGTCTGTGTGAGGCCACAAGCGACCCCTGTAGGTTGGGACTGCAGAGGAAAACGTGTGTGGCACTTCCGAGCCCACTTGCCCGCCCCTTACTTCCAGCAGGTCGCAGGGCAGGCATACTGGCTGATGATTCTGGAAGTAGACAGCGAGAGTGTCCGTCCCTATCAGAATGACTTCGAGTGGTCAGGGCATGCTGCCTGCAAAGACTGCCCTAACGGCGAGCTAGTATGCAACTGCCGAGCAATTAAGATTACACTGCAAAACAATCAGATACAAGTGAACCCTGTGCTTGGCTGCCACGGCGAAATCACGGACCTCGCCTGGGCGTTGCGCTGGCGGACGCGAATCGTTGTGAACACCCATTCGCCGTTGCGCAGCGCCATCACAGCGAGACTCCGCATCCCCGGCGGCGCAGTGGTGGAAGAACGAGCGCTTCAAGTGGAGGAGTACGCCGACGAAAGCGGAACCGTGCGTTATCGCGCCGTGCTGGACACGCCGTTGCCCGAGGGCGATTACGAGCTGGAAGTCGTCTCGAACGGTGCGTTGGCGCTACGCCAGCAGGTGAACCTTGACGGCGGCGTCTTGGAGGTCGACGGCAACGGTATGCTCTGGGGCGACCTGAACGGCGACGGCAGCATCGATGACGCCGATCTGCTGACTGTACTGTTCAACTTCGGCGCGAGGGAATAGTCGGCTTCGCCTGTCTACCCTGACTGCCTGCGCAGGGCGGGCGAGTCGCTGCGGCGGCTCGCCCGCCTCGTCAGTCGTTTTTTCAGTTCGGCAGCCACAGATCCAGCTCCAATTCCCTGAACACCGAATCGCGCTGCAGACTCTCCTGATAAAGCGCTGTCAGGTCAGGCGCAGGCTGTTTGCCGTCCGCAAGAGTCTCGATCAGCGTTGCAATCCCCTCGAAGCGGCGCAGATGGTCGCGCACCCGCGCTTCAGCGTAATCGCGCGCGGAGCCAGTGGTGATGAGGAATGTCCAGTCGGACGATTGCGCCAGCAGCAGCTCCCGCGCCAGTTGCTGCAGGTAGGGCGTCAACTCGGCGCGCTCGCGATAACGGCGCAACAGGTTCAGGAACCGCACCTCCGCCCGATAGAGCGCGTCCCACACCCACAGCGTGTCCTCATTGAGCCAGATGGAATGCGAGCCGCCCTCCCCCCACGAGCCTTCAGGCAGGTACACAACTTCCTCAGGCGGGAACCGCTCCAGATACTCGGAGCCGGTGAGCATCTCGATATCGGGATCGGCAGCGAGGCGACGAATCACGCAATAGAGCCATTCTGGTCCCTCATGCCACCAGTGCCCGAACAGTTCCGTGTCGTACATTGAGACCATCACGCCGGGCACGCCTGTCACCTGATAGTGCGCCCAGAGGGTTTGCTTGAGCAGGTTCACGAAGTGTTCGGCATGCGCTTGCACCGCCTCGAACGCATCGTAGGGCGCATAAGTTTGCTTCGCGCCGAGGTCGGCTTTGTTCGCGCTCACACGCCAGTAGCGCAGGCGTCCGGGATAGTGCATTTTATGAAACTCCAGATAGCGGGCATCGCCGGGGTAGCCATGCTCGCCGCTCCAGACCTGTACTGTACTGGCGGGGTCGCGTGCGAACACGGCGAGCGGCGCCGGTGCGGGGACGCGATAGGCGCGATAGGGCGTGCGTTCGGTCTGCTCCGGGCGATAGTGCGCGGCGAACTGCTCATAGAGCTGGCGCAACGCGGGGAAGCGATCCCAGTAGGTTCCGAGAGGCGTCCCACCGCGCAGCATATGCGTATCCACAAAGAAATAGCCGATTCCTGACTCGCTGAGGAACTGTTCCACACCGGCGCGTTCAGCGGCGGGCAGCACCTCCTGCGCTGTGGGAGGTAGCCATCGGTAAGGGGGACGATAGGCGCATTCGGGCAGCCAGAATCCGCGCGGCGCGCGTCCGAAATGCTTCTGGTAGGTCTGCACTCCGAGTTGCACCTGCGCCCGCACACACTCGTCACGCCCAATCAGGGGCAGGTAGCCGTGCGTCGCTGCGCTGGTGGCGATTTCGATTAGCGCTGCGTCCTGAAACCGACGGAACGCTCCTAAAATGTCGCCGTCCAGCTTCTCGTAAACCGCCTGCTGCGCTTCAAAATACGCCCGCCACAAGTACGCCAGCCCCGCCATCCAGCGCGCGCCGTGCTGCGTGAACGACCGCATATCCGCCTGCGCCGCGTCGATTTTGGCGTCCATATAGGCGCGGGCTTCCGTCTGAAAATCGGGGTCGGCGAGCTGCTCCTGCAATATCGGGGTGAAACTAATCGTGTAGCGCGCCGGGATGCCCTGCTGCTGGAGGCGGTCGGTGAGCGCATAAAGGGGTAGGTAGCACTCCACGAGGCTCTCGCTGAGCCAGTCGGTTCCGTGCGGCGTCTTGCCGTGCGACAGAACATAGGGGATATGCGTGTGTAGCACCAGCATCCAGTAGCCCAGCGGACGCGCCATAGCACAGCAGTATACCTTGAGCGGGTACACTAATAGGGCTGTGTGGAATGACGATTCGCCGCGCGAGGCATGCGGGCTGTTCGGCGTCTATGCCCCTGGGGAGGATGTCGCCCGGCTGACCTACTTCGGGTTGTTCGCATTGCAGCACAGGGGGCAGGAAAGTGCGGGCATCGCGGTCTCCGACGGCGAGCGCATCCGCGCCTACAAAGACCTCGGGCTGGTAACGCGCGTATTCACCGAGCCGGTCTTGCAGAGCCTGCAGGGCTATATCGCTGTCGGACATACGCGCTACTCCACCACTGGCTCTTCCACCTTGCGGAATGTGCAGCCCATCACCTGTTCCACCGAGCAGGGTAATATCGCCGTTGCGCACAACGGCAACCTCGTGAATGCGCATGTCCTGCGCGCGCAGCTGGAGCAGGAAGGCGAGCAGTTCGAATCGACCAACGACTCGGAAGTGATTGTGCGTCTGATTGCCCGTGCGCTGGACGAAGACGACGACATCGTGGGCGCGATTCGCGCGATGATGCGCCAGGTGGAGGGCGCATATTCGCTGGCGATTCTCACGCCGACCCAGTTAATCGGCGTGCGCGATCCGTTCGGCGTGCGTCCTCTCTCGCTGGGGCGGCTGGGCGAGGCGTGGGTGCTGGCGTCCGAGACCTGCGCCTTCCCGCCGATAGGGGCGGAGTATGTGCGCGATGTGCTGCCGGGCGAGATTGTGGTCATCGACGCGAGCGGGCTGCGCTCTTATGAAGGGCTGACCGACACGCACGAATCGCTCTGCATGTTCGAACTCATCTACTTTGCCCGCCCGGACAGCCACCTTTATGGGCGGCTGCTCTACGAGGTACGCCGTCGAATGGGGCGCATCCTGGCGCAGGAGCATCCGGTAGAGGCGGATCTGGTCATTCCCGTGCCCGATTCGGGTGTGCCAGCGGCGGTCGGCTATGCGGCGGAGTCGGGCATCCCCTACGGCGACGGGCTGATTAAGAACCGCTACGCACCGCGCACCTTCATTCAGCCCGACCAGCGACTGCGCGAGCAAAGCGTGCGCCTCAAGCTCACGCCCCTGCGCGAGGTGATTGCAGGCAAGCGGCTGATTGTGGTGGACGACTCCATCGTGCGGGGCACAACTACGCGGCAGATTGTGCGCCTGCTGTTCGAGGCGGGCGCGCGCGAGGTGCATATGCGCATCACCGCGCCGCCGATACGGTTTCCTTGCCACTATGGCATCGATATGGCGACGCAGCGCGAACTGGTCGCCGCGCACCACACGGTGGAGGATGTGCGCCGGCAGATTGGAGCGACCTCGCTGGGGTATCTGAGCATCGAGGGACTGCTGAAGGCGGCGGGTCAGCCGCGTCACCGCTTCTGCCTCGCCTGCTTCAACGGCGAGTATCCGATTCCCGTGCCGGACGATGTGGAACTGGTCAAGGAGATTTTCGAGACGCCGCTGGCAGGTACGACGTCGCCCTGATACAGGAATCGCGACCCTCTGGGCGAATCGTTGCCCATGCTATGAACACCGAACCGAGACAGCTGCGACTGGCGTTTGGCGGCAATCCGCTGACGCAGATGAGCGTCACTTGGCAGACCCAGCACCCCACTGAGAACCCGTGTGTTGAGTTCGGCGAAACGCCCCATCTGGGCAGTCGCGTTGCGGCAGAGCGTGTCAGCTACCCCTACGAGACAGGCGTCATCTATCGCGCGTTGATGACCCCGCTTAAGCCGGGCACGCGTTACTACTATCGCGTGGGCAGCGCACGCGGCGGTTTCTCGCGCGCGTACACTTTCCGCACCCCCCAGGCGGGCTTGCATGACTTCACTTTCACCGCGTTCGCCGACCATGGGACGACCCGCTTCAGCGTACAGAACTCGCGCAACGTCGCCGCGCTCAACCCCACTTTCCACTTCATCGCGGGCGACCTGTCCTATGCGAACGGGCGTCAGCCCATCTGGGACACCTATCTGGAGCAACTGGAGGTGTTAGCGGCGCGCGTGCCTGTTATGGTCAGCTTCGGCAACCATGAGAACGAACGAATCGGCGAGCAGCGCATCGGCTACATCGCCGCAGAGACGCGCTTCGCGATGCCGAATAAGGGGCAATACTATGACTTCACCCTCAGCAACGCCCGCTTTGTGGCGTTCAATAGCAATGAGTGGGACGACGAGACGCAGTATCAGTGGGTGGAGCGCGCCCTGCAACGCGCCCGCAACGACCGCGCCATCCGCTGGCTGATTGTGTTCGCGCATCATCCCCTCTATGGCTCCACCCAGCGGCGCGGGAACAATCAGAACATGATCCGCCGCTTCCAGCCCCTGTTCGACCGCTATCGGGTGGACCTGGTCATTCATGGGCACGACCATGTGTACGAGCGGATGTACCCGATGCGCGAAGGGAAGGCTGTGGTCAGTTCGGGCACTCGCTATCGTCAGGGGGCGGGCGTGGTGTACGTGACCTGCGGGGGCGGCGGCGTCTCGCTGTACGACCTGATGCCCGAGCCGACCCCGTGGACGGCGAAGCGCGAAAAGACCTACTGCTACCTCAAGGTGCGCACGCCCGTGCGCGGCGCGTTGCGCGTGGAAGCCTACCGGGTGGACAACACGCTGATTGAGGCGTTCGAGATAGGGTAGGAGGAGGCGGTCTATTCCTCCTCCCAGACGAATCGAGGCGCGGGCGCGTCGCCGAAATTGAGCTGCACGAGCGGGCGGATGACCTGATCCTGCATCACGCGCTCGGCAAGGTCTGCCCGCAACGCACGCAGCTGGGTCTGCAACACCTTCAGGTGAACCTGTCCGAGCGCGAGGCTACCCACGCGCTGCCCCTCGTCGGTGGTGAGCGTCTCGCCCAGAATGCTCTTGGCGATTTCGGCGTTATGGAACGCAATTGCCTGCGCGAAGCTCTCCGCCCCTGATTGCTTGAACTCCAGCGCGTCCACTTTCACCTCCTCAGGTACGATAATCGCCGTCTCCTGTTGCACCTTGTCGAGGGCGCGCAGCAGTTCCTCCTGCTGGGCAGGTGGGAAACCGCGCTTGTAAACGCCAATCAGCGTCGGCGAGGCGTACTTCGCCAGAAACAGGTCCCAGAGTTGCAGCACGCGCTCCTTGCTGCGCCACGCACGATAGGCGGCGCGCAGGTCGGACTCCCCCGCAGGCGACTCGTAGCGGGGATTAAAGGCATACACGACGAACTTCTCGCGGGGCAACACGAGCCGCTCGCCCGTGGGAGAGTAAAGAATAAGCGATTTCACATTCCGATAGGCGTCCACCTCGAAGCGGAACAGTGCAGGGTTCTTCGCTTTGAAGCCGCGCAGTGTCCAGTATCCTGCATAGGGCGGTTCGGCGCGATAGGTATAGAGCTTCTCCAGGATTGCCGCGCCTTTCGCGAGCGCGTCGAGGGCGCGCCACAGCAGGCTGAACACGCCGCCCTGCATCGTCTGCAGATTGTAGAGCGTGAATTCGCGGATTCGTCGCGATTCAGGCGTCTCGTCGGCAGATTCCAACCGCCACGCAACACTCAGCACACCCCAGCGTTTGAGGTTGAAGCACGCCTTCACATGAGCGTCGCTCAGCATACGGTCGTACACCGCATAGCCGTGCTGATTAAGCAGGTCGTCGTCGAACTCGGTCGTCGCGCGCTCCCCATAGGTTTCGATCTCGACAGGCGCGTATTCGCGCTCTAACGGGGTTCTGCGTTTACGGAACCAGCGCATCGTTGAAGCCTCCGTACGGATAAGGACACAAGGAGGGAACAGGGGCTACAGGGGCGAGCTAATACCAATCGGCGCAGCAAATGCCGTGATGTCGTCGGCGAGGACGCCGACGCTACACAAGAGCATGCGTAGCGTCAGCGTCCCGCTGACGAACTGCGTCATTTGGAATGCCGATTGGTAAGTGCTTCCGAGTTTAAATCGTCCTCGAATCTGCAGGGCGCGTCGCGGACGCGCCCCTACGGTTTACGCGCGGGGCAAGATGGAGGCACGCAACCCGCTGTAGGGGCGAGTCCGCGACGCGCCCTGCGATAAAAAGATGATTTCTAATGCGAGGCACTTATCAAATGCAGGCAGGGCGCGAACCTTGTCGCAGTGTCGTTCTCCCTCTCTCCCGACCTCGAGGCAAGGGCGAGACGGTCGCGCTTTAGGGAATCACCTTATTCAGCGGATACTCCACCAGTCCCTCTGCGCCTGCTTTGCGCAGCTTGGGGATAATCTCGCGCACCTGCCCCTCGTCCAGAATCGTCTCGATGGCGTACCAGCCCTTGTCGCTGAGCGGCGAGAGCGTCGGCTTGCGCAGGGCAGGCAACTCCGCCAGCACCGCGTCCAGATGTGCCTCATGCACGTTCATCTTCAGTCCGACGAGCCGCCCCGCGTTCAGTGCGCCCTGCAACATGAGCGCGATGCTCTCGATCTTCTCGCGCTTGAAAGCGTCCTGCCACGCTTCTGTATTAGCTATCAGGCGCGTGGTGGAGTGCAGAATCACTTCCAGAATGCGCAGGTTATGCGCTCGGAGCGAGCTGCCTGTCTCGGTGTTGACCACAATTGCGTCCACGAGGTGAGGCACTTTCACCTCACACGCGCCCCACGAGAACTCCACATGCGCCTGTACGCCTTGCGTTTGCAGATAGCGCTCGGTCAGACGCACATACTCGGTGGCGATACGCTTGCCCTGCAAATCTGCCACCCGCTGAATGGGCGAATCGTTATGTACGGCAATCACGACGCGAATCGGGTTGCGTGTGTTCTTGGAGTAGTGCAGTTCCAGCACTTCGTGCACCTGCGCGCCGCAATCCTGAATCCAGTCATAGCCCGTAATCCCCGCGTCCAGCACACCATCCTGCACATAGAGGGGGATCTCTTGCGGGCGCAGCAGGATTGCCTCCAGCTCCGAATCGTCGGAAATCGGCTCGTACGAACGTCCCGACGGGATTTTAAAGTCCCAGCCTGCCTTGCGAAACAGGTTGAAAGTGGCTTCTTGTAAACTGCCTTTGGGCAGACCTAATCGGAGTTTCCGCGTGTCGCTCATGGCAAACAGAGTATACCCGTTCTCGTGTATTGAACCGCTCTGAACAGGTACACTTCCTCTGCGTATGCGGACAGCACGTCTGGAGCCTGTGTTCGAGCAACTCAAGGCGCGGGGGGAAGCCGCGCTGATTGCGTATATTACGGCGGGCGACCCGTCGCTGGAGCGGTTGCCCGACATCCTGCGCCTGCTGCACGACTCGGGCGTCGATATGGTGGAGGTGGGCTTCCCGTTTAGCGACCCGCTGGCGGATGGTCCCGTGATTCAGGCGGCGATGCATCGCGCGTTGCAGGGGGGGACAACGCTGCCGCGTGTGCTGGAGGCGGTCGCGCAGATTAGCCCCACCGTGCAAACGCCCTTGATCGCCTTCACCTACTACAATCCTGTGCAGCGCTACGGTCTGGAAAATTTCGCCCGCGATGCGGTTCAGGCAGGCTTCACGGCATGCTTGATGACCGACCTGCCTCCTGATGAAGCCGACGAGTGGCTCTATTGTGCCCGTCAGTACGCGCTGCAGCCGATTTTTCTGCTCACGCCGACCAGTACGGCTGAGCGTATCCGCCTCGTGGCGGAGCGGGGCGAGGGGTTTATCTACTGCGTCTCCCGCACGGGCGTTACGGGCGCGCGCGACCAGCTGCCTCCTGACCTGCCTGACCTTGTGGCGCGTATCCGCGAGTATTCCCACCTGCCGATTGCGGTGGGGTTTGGCGTGTCCAAGCCCGATCATGTGCGCCAGATTGCCCAAATCGCCGACGGCGCGGTCGTAGGGAGCCAACTCGTGCGCTACCTGCACGAGTTCGCCGACTCCCCCCACTGGCAAACGGCTATCGGCGAGTACCTGCGCGGACTGAAAGCGGCGACAAGAGGATAGGAGACTTCTTGCCCTGTGGACGGGGCTTCAAGCCCCAATCAGGTGTCCATTGAAGTCTGCCATATAGATACTCCTAATTTTTAACCTAACTTGCTACCTACCGACTTTGAGCGAGCGAGATTCCCTGAATGCGAAACACGCTTCCGTCTGTCTCTGAGCGAATGAATTCGCGCCCACCCCATCGAAAAACCCACGAAGGCGGGTTTTACAGTTGTGTGGGCGCGAATTCATTCGCCTTGACAAGTTCACTGCTGAGGAAAACTGAGAGCGATACTTCCCAATATGCGCTCTCAAAGACTGTTTAAGAAGTCAGGTTGGTGTTCTTGACGGCTAAAGCCGTTCCTATGCAAACGAAGCCCGCCTGCGCGGGCTAAAAGAGCCGGCGCAGGCGGGCTTGGTCTGCACAGGAACGGCTTTAGCCGTCTTGGTCAAGGACGCCGAGTGAGAGAACCCAGATGCCAGGCGGCAGGGGTTCTTAAACAGTCTCTAAGAGGCGAATACTACGAATGGGGCGATTAACCTGCGGTATGACCCTGTGATTGGGATTGGTTTCAATGGGCACCCGCCCTTAGGGGCGAATGCTACGACGCCGTCCGGTACGCGCTTGGGCTGGACCCTGTTCGGGGTCGGTTTCAATGGGCACCCGCCCTTAGGGGCGAATGCTCCGCGAGCGTCAGACGGAGCTGTTCGCGGCGCATCTCTTGGCGTTTCAATGGGCACCCGCCCTTAGGGGCGAATGCTACCAGTC
>JAOAES010000139.1 GCA_026416655.1 Fimbriimonadales bacterium | reverse complement strand
GCGTGGATTTGCACGGTCAGGTCGCCCTGCGCCAGCTGCGCCGCCGCGCGTTGCACGCCGCGCACCACGCCCAAAATCTGCCGCGCGATCAGAAAACTCAGCACGGCGATTAGCGCCAGCACCGCCACAAACACGCCCGCCATCAACAGGCTGCGCGAACGCACCAGTGCGGCGGCGTGCTTCTCCTCTGCCTGCTGCATCGCCACCAGTTTCTCCGCGGCGATGTCCACCTGCGCCTCTGCATCGATAATCATCTCCAGCGACTCCCTTGCGAACGCCTGCACCCGCGCCCAGTCGCCCCGCTCAAAGGCAGGTTCAAACTCCGCCTTGAGCTTGCGCAGATACGCCTGCACTTCGGGGCGCTCCACATGCAGGGCGTTGTAGATTTCGGGGTGCTGCTTCCAGTGGGCAACGCGCTGCTCATAGTCCTGAAACGCCTTGCGGTACTCCTGATAGAGCGTCTGCGCCTCTTGATACTTGCCTGCTTCAATCTTGCTGTCAATCATCCGCACATACCAGTCGATAGTAATGGGGTTGGCAGGGGGCGTCAGGATGTCCGCCAGAGCGTCGGCTTGATTTTTAAGAACCGCATACTCCGCGCCGCCAATCTTCACCGTGTTCAGCGTCGCGTATGCCGTGATGCCGAATACCGTCAGTCCAACGACCGCTACTCCAGCCAATAGCCCCAGTTTCACCTTAAGGCTCAGATTGTTCAGCCAATGCATGGTTCACCTCTCCGAAATGGGTATCGGTATTATCGGCAGGAGGGGCGGGGGTTTGGAGCAGACAGATAGCATTCCGCACGGAGAGCGTAAGCCCCCGCCCTCACGTTAAAAGTTTCCACCGAAGGGGTCCGGTTCGGTATGATTCCTCATGGCACGCTATGCTGATTGCCGAATCGGTTGTCGCGGGCTATCGCCAGACGCCCGTGGTGTGGGACGCCTCGCTGCAAGTCGCGCCGGGGCAGGTGGTTGTGCTGCTGGGTCCGAACGGGGCAGGCAAGTCGACGCTACTGCGCACACTCGCACGCACGCTCACGCCGTTTTCGGGAACGCGGATGCTGGAGGGCAAGCCCTACGAGTCCTACAGCCCGACCGAGTTGGCTCGGCTTGTGGCGTACGCGCCGCAGGAGACGCCCGCCGAGATGGGCTTCACCATCGCCGAACTGGTGATGATGGGGCGCTATCCCCACCAGAAAGGCTTCTGGAGCATGAGTCGCGCCGACCGAGACGCTGTGCAACGCGCGCTGGCGCACACCGCGCTGACCCACCTCGCCGAGCGCACCCTCAGTCAGCTCAGCGGGGGCGAACGGCAACGAGTCAATCTCGCACGCGCCCTCGCTCAGGAAGCGCGCTACCTGCTGCTGGATGAGCCGACCGCCCACTTAGACCTTCACCATCAGACGCAGCTGATGCACCGCCTGCGCCAATACGCCCATGAACACGGCATCGGCGCGCTGATTGTGCTACACGACCTGAATCTGGCAAGCCAATACGCCGACTGGATTGCGCTGATGAGCCAGGGGCGGATTGTGGCACAAGGCACACCCGATGAGGCGTTGCAGCCCGCGCTGTTGGAACAGGTCTATCAGACGCCTGTGCTGCGCCAGACGAATCCGCTAACGGGCAGACCACTGCTGTTCGCGCTCAGTCCCGATACTGCGCCGGTCGCGCCGCCCGACGCGCCGCACGCTTTTGTGATTGCGGGGGGCGGTGCAGGCGCGGCGGTCTACTACACGCTCCTCACTGCGGGCTGGCGCGTCAGTACGGGCGTGCTGAACCTGCTGGATACGGATGAGGAGGTGGCGCGCGCCCTGCGCCTGACGCACATCACCGAACAACCGTTCTCGCCGATATCCGACGCGGCGTATCAGCAAGCGCAACAACTCATCCAGTCCGCCGACGCCGTCGTGATTGCGGAGACACCCTTCGGACACGGCAACCTGCGCAACCTGGAACTCGCGCTCTGGGCGCAGGCGCGCGGCATCCCCGTCTACGCGCTTACGACCCGCCCCATCGAACAACGCGACTTCACGGGCGGCGAAGCGACACGCCTGTGGAACGCGCTGCGAACGGGCGGCATGCATACGGCGGCATCGCTCAGCGCTGCAATTGCGCCGGTGCGCCCCGCCACAGCAACTTCCCAGAACTCACGCTATGAAAACCTTTCTTCGGAGGCGATGCTATGAAACTGTTTCGTTTCGAAACCGAGCAGGTCATCCCTGCACCGCTGGAGGTCGTATGGGATTTCTTCTCCAGCCCTGTCAACCTCAAGACGATTACCCCGCCCTACATGGGCTTCGACATCCTGACTCCCGTCCCTGAAAAGATGGAGCCGGGACTGATTATCGCCTACACTGTGCGCCCGCTCTTCAACCTGCCGATGACCTGGGTCACCGAGATTACCCATGTCGAGCCGATGCGCTTCTTCGTGGACGAGCAGCGGTTTGGTCCCTATCGGTTCTGGCATCATCGGCATAGTTTTACTCCTGTGAAGGATGGCGTACATATGCGGGATCTCGTCTACTACGCGCTCAAGCAGCCGGTAGTGGATGGACTCATCAACCGCTTGCTCGTGCGTCCGCGCATCGAGGAGATTTTCGAGTTTCGTCGCCGTAAGATTATCGAGCTGTTCGGCGCGGCGGGGGAGACCAGTCCCCCGCCTACAGCCCCAGATACTCGAACCGGCTGATAATCACCTCCACCTCGCGTCCGTCGGTGGGGGGCTGTCCGTTGAACAGCCAGAGGTTCATGCGCGGGTTCTCGTCGCCGGGTGGGGGTACGAAGCTACCCGTGTAAGTCCACTCGGCGACGATCGCGCTCACGCTGGACGGGTCGGGGCGATGCCCGCGCACGCTTCGGAAGTAGATACGCCCCGGCTCCCAGCGGAAAAAGTGTAC
This sequence comes from Fimbriimonadales bacterium, assembly GCA_026416655.1. Taxonomy (GTDB): domain Bacteria; phylum Armatimonadota; class Fimbriimonadia; order Fimbriimonadales; family GBS-DC; genus GBS-DC. The sequence continues at coordinate 73 of JAOAES010000139.1, read as the reverse complement.
CGACTGGCGGATGTTCGGGGGCCACTGGAAGGTGCGCTGCGGGTGCCCCGCATCGTGCGGACGGATGGTGTAG
>JAOAES010000075.1 GCA_026416655.1 Fimbriimonadales bacterium | reverse complement strand
CTGTTGCGCTCGGAGGGAGTTTTTGCCCTCACCCCCTCTCCCACGTCGTGGGAGAGGGGGTGAGGGCAACACGGTATTGAAACCACGATAGGGTCCTGCTTTGGGGTATAATTCCCTGCCACACAGCGCGGTGGACAACATCCCCGCGGGCAGAACCCGCTGTTCACCGCAACGGCAGGAGCAAGGAAGATGAAAAACCCGACTTTGCCGACGGATTTGGACCTGCAGGTGGAACTGCCGACGATTATGCCGCGTTCCAAAACGCGCCCCTCGGTTCGGTACACCGAAGCGCAACGCGCCGTGGAACAAGACCCCGAAATCCCCACCCTGAGCGAGGCGGAACTCATCGAGCGCGTGCACCAACTGCGCAAAGAGCGGAACGCGATTATCCTCGCGCATAACTACCAGCTGCCGATTATTCAGGATTTAGCCGATTTCGTGGGCGATTCGTTGCAACTCTCGCAGCAGGCGGCGAAGACCGACGCGCCCGTGATAGTGTTCTGCGGCGTGCATTTCATGGCGGAAACGGCGGCGATTCTCTGCCCGGACCGTACCGTGCTGATTCCCGACCCCGAAGCGGGCTGCTCGCTCGCAGCGACCGTCACCGCCGACGAGGTACGCCAGTGGAAAGCGAAGCATCCCGACGGCGTCGTGGTCGCCTATGTGAACACCAACGCCGATGTGAAAGCGGAAGCCGACTACTGCTGCACCTCCAGCAACGCGGTCAAAGTGGTGCAGGCAATCCCCGAAGATAAAGAGATTCTCTTTCTGCCCGATATGTTTCTGGGACTGTATGTGCAGCGGATGACCGGGCGCAAGATTCACCTGTGGCTGGGCGAGTGCCATGTGCATGCGGGCTTCCGCGCGGAAGACATCGCCAACGCGCTGCAGCAGTATCCCGACGCCGATTTACTGCTCCACCCTGAGTGCGGCTGCGTGAGCCAGTGCATGTTCGCGCTCGCTTCAGGGGAGTTGCCCGCCGACCGCACCTTCGTTCATAGCACGGGCGGCATGGTGCGCCATGTGCGCGAGTCGCGCGCGCCCATCCACCTCGTGGCGACGGAAGTGGGCATGCTCCACCGCCTACGCAAAGAGGCGCCGCACAAACAATACATCCCCGTCAAAGCGGACGCCATCTGCGAATATATGAAAACCATCACCCTGCCCAAGCTCTACCGCGCACTGCGCGACATGGTGTACGAAGTGCGTGTGGAGGAGCCGATTCGGAGCCGCGCGCGCAAAGCGATCGACCGCATGCTGGAGGTCGTGTAGGATGCTCCATCCCGAACTGCTCGCGCTTCTGGCGTGCCCTGCGTGTGAGGAGCGCCCTCCGCTGGAGCTGCACGGCGCGTACCTGGTCTGCTTCCAGTGTCGCCGCGCCTACCCCATCCGCGATGAGATTCCCGTGCTTCTGGTAGAGGAGGCGGTTCCGTTAGAGCAGGTTCAATCCGAGCAGAGCCAAGAACAAGGAGGCTGACGCGCCGCTTGCGGGAACTTTTTCGCGCCGTGTGCGTATAGATATATGCACAACGGTCTATGAACGAGCTCACCGAGCGAAAGGCGATTCGAATCGCGCGGGCGCTGGCAGACCCCACGCGCCTGAGCATCCTGCGCGCCCTGCTACAACACGCGGAACTCTCCTGCGGCGAACTCGCGGAGCGGTTCCCCGTGGCGCAGTCCACTGTCTCACACCACCTCAATATCCTGATGAACGCGGACTTAGTCGCCATGCGCAAGCAGGGACAGCACCACTACTTCCGCGCCCAGCGCGAGACGCTCTGCGCCTTCGCTCAGTGGCTCGCAACGCTGGAACAGACCGAGTGCCACTCACAACACGCTAAGGAGGAGGTTAACAATGCGTAAACCCATTCGTACACGACTGATGGCGCATCTGGCGATTCTGGCGACGCTGGTCGGCTCGTTGCAATCTGTGCAGGCGCAAGCCGTGACCTATCGTATCGACCCCGTTCACTCGTTCATCATCTTTCGCGTGAAGCACATGAACACGGGCTTCGCCTACGGGCGGTTCAACACCTTCTCAGGCACGATTGTTGTCGACGAGAAGAACCCTGCGAACAGCTCTATTGAGCTGGAGATCGACGCGAACAGCGTGGACACAGGTAACAGTCAGCGGGACGACCACCTACGCAACCCCGACTTCTTCAACGCGCGTCAGTTCCCCAAGATTACCTTCAAGAGTACGCGCGTGCGCAAGATTAACGACACGACCGTCGAGGTGCAGGGCAACCTGACGATGCGCGGGGTGACGCGCCCCGTTACGGCGCGGGTGACCTTCACGGGCAAAGGGCGCAATCCGCGCGGGCAGGAGATTATCGGCTTCGAGACCACCTTCACCATTCGTCGCAGCCAGTTCAATATCAACTACGGTCTGAACGGCGGTCTGGCGGACGAGGTGCGGGTGACCTTCGCGGTGGAGGGCATTCGTCAGTGAGCGTAGTGCTTTCGAGCGCACTGACGGCGGGGTTGGCGGCGTTGGCGGCTGGGCTTATCTGGCTGCTGGGCTGGCGGCTCCGCCGCGCCCATTCATGGCTTGCGCCGCTGGGCGTCAGCGTGGCGTTCGCCCTACTCTTCTGGCAGATTGAGGCTC
>JAOAES010000074.1 GCA_026416655.1 Fimbriimonadales bacterium | reverse complement strand
GACGATTGCGTAGATAGCAGGCAACGCCTCTATGAGCGACGCCTCCCCGCGAAACAGCGCGGCGAACGGCTCGGCAAGTGCAGGCGCCGCGCTCTGGCGAGTCGGCTCTCGGAGCAGCTCCGCCGCCAGCGGAGGCAGGCTGCCGACATGCAACCGCGCCAGTGCTTGCTCGCAGGCGTAGTGCAAGCGCGCCAGTTCGTTTAGCTGGGCGCGCGTGTCGCTCGTCTCCAACACGCGCTGCAGGCTCTCCGCGAGCGGCGCGAGCGATTCGTAGGGCTGTATCGCTGCGAGTGCATCGCGCAACGGCTCCAGCCCGCCCGCACGACTTAGCCCCAGCGCGAGCGCGTGCTGAATCGACTGCTGCAACTGCTCCAGAGCGGTTTGCATCGACCGGTATAGTGTAGCATGCAGGTATACTTGTTTTGCTAATGACCTCCCCCTCCGACGCGCTCACGCGCTGGCGATTGATACTGGGGCGCAGGGCGGAACAGGCGAACCCCGCGTTTCGGCTGGGCGGGCGCGGCGACGGCGCAGACGACGCCGAAACGCCCCTGCAAGCCGCGCTGCCCGCCGGCATCCGCCTGACCGAACTCGACCGCGCCCTGAGCTTCGTCTACGACGGCAGTGAGCGGTTCGGCGGCACAGGCGACTCCCGCCCCTACATCCCCCAGTGGCTGGAACAGATGCGCGCCCTGTTCCAGCAGTCCACCCTCGCGATGGTGCAACGCGACGCCTTCGAACGCACCGGACTGGCGGAACTACTCCTGCAACCCGAAATCCTGCCCCAACTGCAGCCCGATGTGCAGCTCGTGGCGACGATACTCAGCCTCAAAGAGCAAATCCCCGACACTATCAAGCAAGCCGCGCGCGACCTGATACGCAGCGTGGTGGAGCAGCTGCGTCGCAAACTCGAACTGCAGGCGCGGCGGGCGGTGTTCGGCGCGCTCCAGCGCAACCGCTACTCGCCCATCCGCACCGCCCGCAACCTCGACTGGCGACGCACCATCAAAAGCAACCTCAAAAACTACCTGCCCGACCGCAAAACGATTATCCCCGAACGACTCTACTTCTGGGCGAACGAGAAGCGGTTCCGCGACTGGCAGATTATCATTCTGGTCGACCAGAGCGGCAGCATGGCGAACTCGGCGGTCTACTCCAGCATCATGGCGAGCATCTTCGCCTCGCTGAGCGTGCTGGAGACGCACCTCGTGGTGTTCGATACGAGCATCGCCGACCTGACGCCCTACCTGAACGACGACCCGGTGGAGTTGCTGTTTAATCTGCAGCTCGGCGGCGGCACCGATATTGCGCAGGCAGTCGCCTACGGCGCGAGCCTGGTCAAGCGTCCCGAAAAGTGTATCTTCGTGCTGATTACCGACCTGTACGAGGGGGGCGACCAGAACGCCCTGCTTGCCCAGCTGCGCGCCCTGCGCGAGAGCAAAACGCAGGTGCTGTGCCTGCTCGCGCTGGAGGAGGGCAGACCCACCTACAACAAACCACTTGCGCGACAGGTCGCCGCGCTGGACATCCCGACCTTCGCCGCCACGCCCGACAAGCTGCTGGACGTGATGGAGCAGATTCTGAAGGGGGTGCGTCGCTAAGTGTCGCCGATGAGTTTAGACGAGGTGCGCACCCTGTGCGACATGGGAACCTATCGCAACGCCGAGCAGATTGCCGCAGGCGACCAGCTGCTTCACTTGGCGCGTTCCGACACCACGCTCTACGCGCAGGTGCAGGGCAGCAAGCCGTACACTGTGCGCATCGAGTTCACAGACGGCGCGCCGAAAGCGAAATGCACCTGCCCCGCCGCGCGTTTCAGCAAGTTCTGTAAGCACGCCATCGCCGTGCTGATTGTCTGGGCGCAGTCGCCCGAACGCTTCGTCTACGGGCAACAGACGCAGACCGAGACCCCGCCCGTGTCCCCGCCGCGTGGGGGCAAACGCGCCGCCAAAGCGACCGTCGAGCGCGTCGACCTGCAGACCCAGAGCATCGAGCAGACGCTCAAACTCACGCAGGAGCTGGCAGAGCGGGGGCTGACAGGCGTCCAGCCCGCCTTTCTGGAGCAGCTCCGCGCCAGCGCGGCAAACCTGCAATCGCTCAAGACGCGCCGCCTGCAACAAGCCGTCGAACGCCTCGCGCAACTCATCGAAGACTCGCGCTACTCCCCCGTCAGCGAGGAAAAATACACGCGCGCGCTGCTGCAACTCTGGTTGACGGCGCGGGCAGTGGAAGAGCATTTCGCCGAGCGGCGCGCCCTGCCCGATGAGCAACTCGAAGAGATGCTCGGACGCACCTGGCGCGACAAAGACTTGCAGCCCCGCGAGAACCTGCGCCTGATGGAACTCGCCTACGAGAACATCCAGATTCCCACAGGCTTTCGGCTGGACATCAGCCACCTGATCGACTTAGATTCGGGCGAGCTACTGCGCGAGATGAAGATTGTGCCGTTGAACGCGCCCGCGTCGGCGCAGGGGTTCAAGCCCGCGCGCCCTGAGCCGTTTCTGGCGACGCGCGTGGGGGTCTATCCCGGCTATGCCCCGAAGCGCGTCAAGCTTTACGAAACGCTCCCGCTGCACACGCCCCGCGCCGAGCTGGTGCAACAGGCGGTCGCCCACGCCTATGCCGAGTGGCATTCCCTGACGGCGCACTACCTGCAGCGGATTGCCGACCCCTTCGCCCCGCGCGAGCTGCCCTGCCTACTGCGCTATCACCACATCGTGGCGCAGGCAGGCAAGTTCTGGCTTGCCGACGCGCAGGGAGCGTTGCTTCCGCTTCGGGTGGATTCCATGCCGTCGCTCCTGGCGTTGCAGCGTGAAGCAGAGGAGGAAGCGATGCAGGATGTCGAGCTATCGGGACTGCAGGGACTTAGCGTCTTTGTGGCGGCGTCGCGCTCTCAGGACATCCCCTTTGAATACGCGCTGATGCGCCATCGCTGGCTCGCCCTGTTTGGCTACTTAGAGGGCGAGCGCAAAGTTCAGTTCCGTCCCCTCAGCGGAGTGCATGAGTACGGCGTCGCCCCGCTGATTTTCGGAATACAGGTGAGGTGAGGGCTAAAAAGAACTACTCCCCCTCCACCTTGCTCAACAGGAATCCCGTTCCCCAACGCGAAACTATCTTCTATGTTTCGGCGAGGACTATCTATCGGAGTCGCGTTTATCTTAGGCGTCTTTGCCTTTGCGTTTCCTCAGGCGTCTGATGTCAAAACCGACCTGTTCAAGAACCTGCGTCCGAGCAACATCGGTCCCGCGAACATGGGCGGGCCCATTACTGATGTGGAGGGAATTCCGGGCAACCCCAGCACGGTCTATGTCGGCGTGGGCACAGGCGGACTGTGGAAAACCACCAACTGGGGCATCAGCTGGACGCCCCTGTTTGACGAACAAGAGACCCTGACCATCGGCGACATCGCCTTAGACCCCCAGAACCCCGACATCATCTGGGTCGGCACAGGCGAGGCGAACCCGCGCAACAGCATCTCCATCGGCTGCGGAATCTACAAATCCATCGACGGCGGCAAGACATGGCAGTATCTGGGCTT
>JAOAES010000222.1 GCA_026416655.1 Fimbriimonadales bacterium | reverse complement strand
AGATGTGTATAAGAGACAGGTATCGACTCGATATGCTCCCCTGTGACGCCCACCACCGCGCCCGTGATGGGCACATCGCCCATCGTCTGTGCTTCAAGCACGGCTTGCTGGATCGCGCTTACGGTCTGCTCCATATCGACGACCTGCCCTTGCTTCACGCCGCGGCAGGGCGCGACACCGTAGCCCACAACCTGCAGCGTCTCGTCTGCCTGACGCTGCGCCGCGAAGCAGCAGACCTTTGTTGTGCCGATATCGAGTCCCGTGATGAGCGTCATCCTCGTTGCCTTCTGAGCGCGAACTGGTTCAGATAATACCTTCTGATTAAGGACAGGTTAAGGAACATGCGCCCGCCGAGCGTGACGACCGCCGCGAGGAACAAATCCACGCCGATACGGTCGCCGAGATACGCCAGCAGCGCGGCGAGCAGGGCGTTCACGATGAAACCTGAAACGAACACATCGGGGTGGAACCGCCCTTCGAGAGCGGCGCGCCAGCCGCCAAACGCCGTATCCAGCCCCGCCAACGCCGCCAGCGAGAGGTATGCCGCCCACTCCTCCGGCAACGGAATATCCAGCGCGACCGACGCGATAATCACCCCAAGGATTAGTCCGACCACGCCCACCGCAATCATGGTTTCACCTCCTCAGCCGGTACCGGTTTCGCATAGCGAAACTGTGTCGAGCCACTATAGGCGGGGATACGCACTTTGTCCAGCACGCGCAGTTGCACCATCTTCGGGTCCACGCTTTTGAGGTCGGAGAGCGCGCCGCCGGGCATCTCCAGTGCGCCCTTCAAAGTTTTCGGGTCGCCAATCGCCAATATCGTGAACGGCGATGCCATCTTCACATCGTTGACGAACACCACGGGACCGGTGCAGCGAATCCCGGTGGTCGCCACGACGCGCTGTCCGTTGATGCTAATCGCTTCCGCGCCCGCCTGACGCAACTCGTTCACCACGCGCAGCAGGTCGTAGTCGTGAATCGTGTAAAGCTCGGGCAACAGTTCGGGCGATTCACCCTGTGGCTTGCGCTTGCTGTCCTGCAGAACCAGCTCGATGCCCGGTCCTTCCACTTCCAGCAGTCCCGCGATCATCTTCGCCTCCTGCAGGCTCTGGCTCAGCACCTGCGCTTGCTTCGTGCCACTGGCGAAGGCGTTCTCCAGTTCGTTGATTTTCTGGCGCAGCTGGCGAATCTCCTCCTCTAAGGCAGCGTTGGACTGCTTTTCCTGCACATAGGCACGGGCAAGTTCGGGCAGGCGTGCGCTGGGCAACTCCGCAGTACGCAGGCGGGTCTGCTCCTTGAAGGATAGCCCCAGCAACAGTCCCACCACCAGCCAAATGGCGAAAAAGACCATCCCCTGATAGAGTTTGTTGTCTCTCACGGCGCACCCCCCTCCGGCAAGCGACGCGGTTTGATGACTTCCGCGCCCGGCGTGCTGATGTCGACGTAGTCGCAGTGGCGGAGTGTATCTAACGGCATCGCCAGAATACGGTTCAGCCGCTCCAGTTGCGTGGGCAACGCGCTCGCGTCGCCGAAACGCACTTGTAGGGCGAACGGTGGCTCTGCCCCGCGCTGGAGGTCGAACCACAGCCGAATACCCTGTGTTTTGGAGACCGTCGCGCGGGCATTACGTACATCCGCGCGGGCATGCATCGCCTGCAAAATCGTGAACGCTCTGCGCATCTCGCCGTTCAATATATCGCCCCGTTGAGGCGTCGGGTAGTCCTGCCCCAGTCGAATCCGACCACTCATTGGGGTTGCATCTTGGTTCGGCGGTATAAATAAAAATCCTGTCGGGTCGGCGAAGATTCGCGCGCCGCTGGCGGTCTCGATGAGTACATCAGGCGTGCGCGGGGTGATGTGGAGTTGCGCCGTGCCGACGCCTGCCGCGCGCCACTGAGCGGAGCGAACCCAGTCGATCTGGCTCAGCGTTCGCTCCAGCTGGCGCGGCGTGTTCGAGAGGGGGAGGAGGCTGCGCAGTTGGCTGCCAATTGCCTGCTCAAGAGACGCCTGCGCCTCTGCGGGCACGCCCTGCACTGTCAAACGAGTGAGTTGCGTGCGCGGCGAGAACCAGAGGCTGAAGGTAAGCGCACTGAGTGTTGCGCTCCAGGCGAGCGGCTCCGCGTTGCGCCAGAGCCACGCGAAAAGTTTTCGGACGCGAGAGGGTTTCGTTGCGCGTCGGCGCGTGGGCTTGGCAGGTGGCGTGGCGAGGGCGAACTTGCCTGTGGGTTCCTGAACAGGCACCCGTGGCTTGGGCGTCCCGCCCAAGCAAGCCTTTTGCGTGGCTTGAGCGTCCCGCTCAAGCAAACCTCTCCTGGGGCTTGAGCGTCCTGCCCCAGCAGCGTCCCTTGTGGCTTGGGCGTCCCGCCCAAGCAAGCCCCTGCGTTGCAGCGATGCCTTTGAGCCTTTAGCGTTCTGCACGGGCGAGGACGCCCGTGCGACAGGCGAATGCACGGGCGGGACGCCCGTGCCACACAGTTTAATTCGCACGCCCTTCTCCTGCTTCCTTAGCCTCATACGCCCTCCAGT
>JAOAES010000028.1 GCA_026416655.1 Fimbriimonadales bacterium | reverse complement strand
GCCCGTGCCACAGGGCGTGGCTTGAGCGTCCCGCTCAAGCAAAACATGCATGGGCGGGGACGCCCGTGCCACAGGGCGTGGCTTGAGCGTCCCGCTCAAGCAAAATGCGCACGGGCGGGGACGCCCGTGCCACAGGGCGTGGCTTGAGCGTCCCGCTCAAGCAAAATGCGCACGGGCGAGGACGCCCGTGCTACGGGCTACTCCCATCGGTGATACGCGGGATGTCCCGGTTTTACTGCCACAAACACGCCGCGGCAAGTGGCGCATACCTCGCCGTTTGCAATGAGTTCGCCTTCCACAATCACTTTACTGCCCTGCGCCTCCACCGGTCGAGCACGCAACTGCAGGGGGGCATCCGCCGGCGTGGGACGGAGCATTTTGATAGTGTACTCGGCAGTGACGGTGGCGGGGATACGATCCAATCCCTGCGTCGTCATCAGATGGTACGCAGCCGCCCAGTTGCAGTGGCAGTCCAGCAGGGTTCCGATAATTCCGCCGTTCAATACGCCCGGAAACGCCTGGTGATGAGGCTGTGGCTGCCATTCCGCCACCAGCTCGCCGTTCTCCCCGACAAAACTGCGAATGCGCAGCCCCTGCGGGTTGGCAGGTCCACAGCCGTAGCAGATGCTGTTCGGCGCGTAGGTCTCCTGCAGGCTCTTCGTCGAGTTCACGGGATGTTGATTCTTCCACGGGCGCGGTTTTCCTGCTCTGAGACGCGGAAACGTCGTCGGGTATCCTTAACCGCTGGAGGTATCGTCGATGGCTGGACATTCCAAGTGGCACAACATCCGTATTCGCAAGGGCAAGCAGGACGCGCTGCGCAGTAAGTTGTTCACCAAGCTCGCGCGCGAGATTACGGTGGCGGCGAAGCAGGGCGGGGGCAACCCTGACGCGAACCCACGCCTGCGCCTCGCTATAGAGAAAGCCCGCGAGAACCACATGCCCGCCGACAACATCAAACGCGCCATCCAGAAGGGCACGGGCGAGCTGGAAGGCGCAAACTATGAGGAGGTCACTTACGAAGGCTACGGACCGGGCGGCGTGGCGATTATGGTGGAGTGCATGACCGACAATCGCAACCGCACGGTCGCTGAGCTGCGCCACCTGTTCTCCAAGCATGGGGGCAACCTGGGCGAGTCGGGCAGCGTTGCGTGGCAGTTCCAGCGTCAAGGTGTGATTACCATCCCTGCGGAAGCCATCAGCGAGGAAGAGCTGCTCGAAATCGCGCTGGAGGCGGGCGCGGAGGATGTATCGCAAGAAGAAGAGTTCTTCCGCGTCATCACGGCGGTAGAGGATTTTCACCGGGTGCGCGAGGCGTTGCAGGAGCGGGGACTGCCCGTCGCCGAGGCGCAGCTCGAACTCACGCCGACCACCACCGTGCGCGTCGAGGGCGAGACGGCGCAGAAACTGATGCGCCTGCTCGAAGCCCTTGAAGACCACGACGATGTGCAGCACACCTACGCGAACTTCGACATCCCCGACGAGGCGTTCGCCAGCGTCTCATAAGGCAGGTTGAGACTCGCATGCGCGTCGCGCCGCCCGCTGCGACCCTGCTGGTGCTGGGGGTCAACACGGCGACCCTGCTCTGGTTGAACTCGCGCGTGGAGTCGGTCGAGCCGCTGGGCTTTATTCCTGCGCAACCTTCCCTCTGGAGCGCGTTCGTGAGTCTGTTTGTGCATGCGAGCTGGCTCCACTGGCTCAAGAACGCGCTCTTTCTGGGGCTGTTTGGCTGGTATGTGGAGCGCGCGCTGGGCTGGAAGCGGTGGCTTATCCTGTACTTCGCCAGCGGTTTCGGGGCGGTTGGTCTGCACTGGGCGATGAGCCTGACGATTCAGCCCGCGTTGTATCGCGAGGGGCTGGTGGGGGCGTCGGGCGCGATTTCGGGGCTGGTGGGCTACTTTGCACTGCGGTTCTATCGGCGGAAGGGGCGCCTGCTGTGGTCGTCGCCGAGCCGCTGGGGGCTGGCAATCCCGATGTGGGTGGGCGTGGTGCTGTGGGTGTTGTTGCAGGGCGTCGGCGCGGTGCTGGAGGCGGGGCAACCCGCACCGTCGGAGGTAGGCTACTGGGCGCATCTGGGGGGCTTCGCAACGGGACTGACGCTCGCGCTGATTTGGGGCGCGGGCGCGGCGGGCGAACAGGAGTTTCTGATTCAGCAGGCGGAGCAGGCACTCCAGCAGGGCGCGGCGGGCGACGCCCTGCGCTGGTTGCAGCCCCTGCTCCAACCACCGCAGCCTGAACCGAACGCGCTCTATCTTCAGGGCGCGGCGTGGGCGATGCTGGGCGACTTAGACGAAGCCGAGCGCGCCCTCAAAACCGCTTTGCAGCGCGCGCTGGAGAAAAGCGACGACGCGCTCCTGCGCCCGACTGCCGACCTGCTGTGCGAGATTGACCGCCTGCACACGCTGAGCCTGCCGACGCTCCGCGCTCTGTTCCAGCGACTGGAGCGATACCACGAGCGCGAGCGCGCCCTGCACTGGCTGGAAGCCCTAACGCGCCATCCTGAAACGCCCGAACGCCCTGAGTGGCTCTTATTGCGCGCCAGCCTACTCGAACAGCAGGGGCAAACCGAAGCGGCGCGCTCCGTGTTGCAACAGCTGGTAAATGACTATCCCGACTCGTTGCAGGCCGCGATGGCGAAACTGGAACGGCGACGATAGGAGGCGCCACCTCGTTAGCGGGGACGCCGACGCTCGCGCGCACCCTGCAAAAAACGGCGCTTGACTCCGATTAACAGGTATACTTAGGGTAAGACCATGCGAAACCTACTACTGATTGTGGGCTGTGCGCTGCTGATGGGCGCGGGGTGGACGCAAACGAAGCCGCCCGACGCCGTTCAACGCAAACTCACTGCGCTGCGCCAGTTGACCGAGTTCCGCCTCATTCAGCTCGCCGACGAATACTGGCACGATGGCTCCCACTACAAAACGATGGCGCTGATGTTCGTGCTGATTGAATACGACCCGACCGATGTGGAGAACATCAGCGGGCTGGCGTGGCTGCTGGACGGCTACGGCGAGACGACGCGCGCGATCCAGGTCTACCAGCGCGGTATCCGTTTGAACCCCAACCGCTACGACATCTACTACGACCTCGGATTCGCCTATTTCAACAAGCGCCAGTACGAGCAAGCGTTGCCGTATCTGGAGAAGGCGACCAGCTTCGCCAACGCGCCCCAGTATGCGTGGAAAACCTTAGCCCACTGCTACGAGCGGCTCGGACGCCTCGAGAAGTCGCTGCAGGCGTGGGAGAAGGCGAAACAGCTCGACCCGAACGACGGAGCAGTGGAACCCAATCTGCAGCGCGTGCGTAAAAAGCTCGAAGAGGAGCGCAGTAGTCGCTCCTGAACGAACGCGACACGGGGGAGGCTATGATATCGCCGATTGAACTGCTGATCCTGATTCTACAGGGGCTTGTGATTATTCTGATCATCAACGTAGTGTTCTCGTGGATACGGTTCGCGGGGGGGCGCGTGCCGCGCTATAACCCCGTGGTGCGCTTCATCGACCGCATCAGCGATGCGATTTTGACGCCTATCCGCCAGGTGCAGGATCGGCTGCTGCGGAGCGCAGGCATGGGCTATATGCCGATCGACTTCTCGCCCCTAATAGCGATTATCTTCATTCAGTTCCTGATTTACCTGCTGCGAGGGCTGCAATGAACGAGCCGAGACGACTCACGGTGCTGGAAATAGAGACCAAAAAGTTTCGCAGGCGGCTAAGGGGCTACGACCCGACGGCGGTCGATGCCTTTTTGCAGGAGGTGGCGGCGCACTACGAGGAGGTCATCACCGAGAATCATCGCATGCGCGAGGAGTTAATCGGGCTGCGCCAGGAATCCGATCGCTACAAAGCGATGGAAGACGCGCTGAAAGAGTCGCTGGTGCTGGCGCAGCGCAGCGCGGATGAGACGCGCAGCAACGCGCATAAAGAGGCGGAGTTGATTCTGCGCGAGGCGCAGTTGAGGGCGGAACAGATTGTCCGCGAAGCGCAGGAGCGCGCCCGGCGGATACTTGAAGAGACGGAAGCCGTCGAAACCCGCAAACGCGCCGCCGTGATGGAACTGCGCGCCTTGCTCCTGACGCACCTGCAGGCGTTAGAGTCGCTCGCCGGAGACCTGCCGCACACGGCAGCGGCGACGCCCTGCACGGAACCCGTCGCCGAAAACGGAGCGCAGGTTTAGCCTAATCAGCTCGCCTCCAGCGTTTCTGGATCAACAACCGAACCGCAGAGCTGCTCGCGTAGGCGCGATAACGCGCGCGTATGAATCTGATACACGCGCGATTCGGAAATGCCCATCACCTGCCCAATCTCTTTGAAGGTCAACCCTTCGTAATAGTAGAGCTGGATAACCTGCCGTTCGCGCTCGTTAAGGTTATCGAGTGCGTCTGTGAGCGCGCGCGTCTGCTCGCGTTCCAGCAGCTCCTCGTAAGGGTCGTCCGCATTCGCAAGGGTATCCAGCAGGGAGCTGTTCTCGTCCTCGTCGCCATTAATAAGGCAGGCTTCGAGGGAGACGGTGTTCGTGCGGGCGTAGTCGATGAGCAGTTGGCGATATTCCTGCAGGGAGATTTCCAGCGCGGCGGCGGTCTCCTCGTCGGTGGGGGGGCGTCCCAGACTGGCTTCGAGCCGCACCCAGACACGCTCCAACTGGCGCAGTTTGTCGCGAGCGGAGCGCGGAACCCAGTCTTCTGAGCGCAACGCCTCCAGCACCGCGCCGCGTATCAAGGCAATCGCGTAGGTCTCAAACTTCACGTTGCGAGTGGGGTCATACAAATCTACCGCCCGAATCAGCCCCATCACACCGTAGCTGTATAAATCTTCCCACTCCATTCCGCTGGGGGGATAGGGCACGATACGCCCGACGGTCAGCTTCACCAGGTGAGCGTATTGGCGAATCAGTTGCTCGCGGGCGCTGGGTTCACCGTAGACCTTGAACTGTTTCCATGCCTCTTGCGTTTGGAATGCGTCCATCATAATGGCGTGTACCTCCCTTAGCAATCAGTCTATGCGGCTTCCTCACTCTCCGACGAGGAGTCCACTTCGTGAGTTGGGGTGGGCGCTGGGCTGTTGGTTTGGGCGGGGGTGGATGGTTCGGGTGGCAGGAGCTGACTCATAACGTACGCCCAGAGCGCGCCGCCAATCCAGCCGACCATTCCGCCAATCAGCCCACGCACGACGCACAGCAACGGGTCGATTCCCGATGCGATGCCCAATATCAACACGAGCATACAGCCCAGCCCGCCCGTAATGCGGGGCACGACAGTCCAGTTCATGCGTCCTCATGCGTTCCTCCAGGAGCAAAGGGCGCGCCTGGAACGGCGACCTTCAGGGCGTATAGGCGGGCGCGCGCTGAGCGTGCGCCTCCAGCGCCTCGGCGTACAGCGCGGCATACGCGCCCGCCGAACGCGACCACGACCAGTCCTGACGCATCACACGCTGTGCCAGCGTACACCACGCAGGCGCGTCGGCAAAAGCCTCCACCGCTTGTCGCACCGCCTCGTAGAGCGCGTCAGGCTTGTATTCGCGAAACACGAACCCGTTTCCTGCTCCGCGCCCTGCATCGTAGGGCGTAATGCTGTCCGCCAAGCCGCCCGTCTGTCGCACTATCGGGATTGTTCCATATCGCAGGCTAATCATCTGTCCCAGACCGCACGGCTCGAACCGAGACGGCATGAGAAACATATCCGAACCCGCATAGATACGGTGCGCCCAGACGTTATCGAATCCGATAGTCGCATGCACCTTCACGCGATGTCGTTTGTGCAGTGAGCGGAAATAGCGTTCATAGGCGGGGTCGCCCGTGCCCAGCAACACGAACTGAATCGGCAGCTGCAGCAACTTCGCGCCCAGCGCTTTAATCAGGTCTAACCCCTTCTGGTCGGTCAGGCGCGAGACCAGCCCAATCACCGCCTTGCTGGGGTCGGGCTGCCAGCCGCAGGCTTGTTGCAAATCGGCTTTGCAGACCGCCTTGCCCTGCAGGTTCTCCGCCGAGTAGTGCGCCGGGATATACGGGTCGGTTTCCGGATTCCACTCGTCGTAGTCGATGCCGTTCAGGATGCCCGACAGGCGACGCTCGTCGGCGAGTCGGCGCAGCAGTCCCTCCATCCGCTCGCCGTACTCCGGCGTCTGAATCTCCGCCGCGTAGGTCGGGCTGACCGTGTTGATGCGGTCGCTGGCGAGCAGCGCGCCCTTCATCAGGTTCACCTTGCCGTAAAACTCCAGCCCCTCGATGTCGAACCAGTAGTCGGGTAGCCCCAGATGCGCGAAAAACTCCTGCTCGAACACACCCTGAAATGCCAAGTTATGAATCGTGAACACCGTCGCTATCGCGTCGGTACGCTCTGTACGATAGGCGCGTAGATAGACAGGGATAAGCGCGGTATGCCAGTCGTTGCAGTGAACGACCTGAGGCGTCCAGTCGGCGCGGGCGAGCCATTCCACCGCGGCACGGCAGAAGGCGACATAGGCGCGCGGGTCTACCGCGTAGATTTTCGTCGACTCGGTCGCGCCGGTGAACCAGTCGCCCACCTGCATCAGATAGACGCGCACGCCCGACGGCAGCTGGATTTGCTTAACCGAAACGCTCTCCACCCAGCCGGGATGGATGGAGAGCGTGAACTGAGTCAGGGGTTCAATCTGCCATCGCGCGTCCGTTTCCACCATCGGGTACGCGGGCATGAGGATCCGCGCGTCGTGTCCAAGCGCGTTCAGGACTTTGGGCAGCGCGCCCGCCACATCCGCTAAGCCACCAACCTTCGCTAACGGCGCAACCTCCGCTGAAACCAATAACACGCGATATGAGTTCTGTTGCATAAAACGCCTCCTAAGACTTCGAATGTGCAGCCGCTGCTCCCGAGTCCGATGCCCAGCGCATCAGGCGATAGAAGCCCTGGCTGGGGAGGGCATCTCGGCTCAGCGCCTGCACGGGGGGCAGGCATCGTAGAGGATACCTGTGCTGTGCCCAGTTTTGAATCCGTGAAGCGGCTCCGCTCCCGACACCTGCGAAAATTATTGGCAAGTCGGGGCGATTTCTGCAGAGCCATTGGAGCAGAATCTGAAGCCGAGGCATCAATTCCGCACCCGTTTTGAGCCACAGGCACGCGACATCGGCGATGTGGAGCAGCTCGAGCCGCCTGCCGACCAGTCGCCAGTGAGGAAACAGCGTGCGCCAGTGTTGCAAATCCGCCACCGTGAACCGGGAAGGCGCGCCGACCACATGCAGACGCGACTGCAGATCCCATCCTGTAGCGGACGCCTCAGTCGGACGCCAGTGCCACACCAGCGACGCAGGGGGCAACTCTACGCGCACGCCCTTGAAAAGCAGAAAATCGGCGTAGAGAACGGGCGTCGGGGGAACCGCAATCGCCCTGTGCGCCGCGAGCCGCGTGCGCAAACTGCTTGCCTGATCTTCAACGCGCGTATGCATGGTTCCTCGTGGAATTATGGGCAGCGCGCGGGGAAAATTGCAGGCGTTGGGGGTTCACTCTTCCCAAACTTGCGCGTGCAGAATCGCCAGCAGGGCGCG
>JAOAES010000196.1 GCA_026416655.1 Fimbriimonadales bacterium | reverse complement strand
GCTACGGACTGCGTGCGCATCGCACGTAGCGTCGGCGTCCCCGCCGACGAATGCACCCTGCGTAGCGTCGGCGTCCCCGCCGACGACATTCGAAACAGCGACCGACGAAATCACTTCCGCGATTACCTGCGTCGCCTCTATCGGCGAGAGTGTGCCTTTGTAGGCAGTCGGAGCGATGAGAAAGCGCATCGCTTACTCCAGCCTGCCGCGCTCGCGAGCGTAGCGTGTAGCAATCGCCTCCAGAATCCCTTCGGTCGCCGCAGGCGGTTGCTCGGGCATCCCCAACGGCTCGCGCAGGCGTTGATAGAGTTCCCACGCCAGTCGCTCGCGCGCGTCTGGGCTGAGCTGCTCGCGCCTGTCCAGAAACGCTCGGAGCGCACGGTACTCGGTGGGGCTGATTGGCAACAGCGACGGCAAATACGACTCCAGCGGGTGGGGCTGTGCGCTGACCTCCGTCAGGGTTTCCAGCGTCGGCGGGGGCGTGCGCTGCTCCTTGATGACGAAAGTGCCTGCCAGCATATCGCCCAGTCGCTGCCCATAGGGGCTGAAAAACGCCAGCAAACCCGCCACGTTGTAGGCAATCATGCACAGCGGAAAAGCGTCCACGAGTCGTACCAGCTCACGAATCAGCACGGCGGTCGGCGTCACGGGTGTCCCCTCGAGCATTATCACGCGCAGCCCAAACGCCCGCTTGGCGGGAGTCTGACCGTTCCAGAAAATCTCGAACACGATATAGTACGCAAACCAGAGGATGTAGGCGAAGAAAATCAGCCCGGCAATCAGCCAGCCCTCGCCGATTAGCGAATAGAGGCTCGAAATCGCCTGCGTGGTCTCCTCCAGGAGCGCCAGCAGCGCGCCCACCACGCCGATAATCGTCAGCACCAGCAGGTCGTCCAGCACCGCCGCCAGCGCACGGGAGCCCAACCCCGCGATTTCATAGCGGATCTCGACCTTCTCCGGGCTTTGCAGCACGAACTCGTAGGGCATTGACGTCTCCTTTTATTCCAGTTCCGCAAAGATTTCGCTCACAGGCAACGCGAAACCGGGCAGTATCGCCTCGCAAGTGAGAACATCGCCCGCGCGCAGCGTCTCCGTTGGCGCGTCTTGCTGGTAGACCTCCACCTTACGTCGCTGTGGGTCAACCACCCAGACCACCGACACGCCCGCCAACAAGAACTCATCCACTTTATCGTGAATCTCGGTATAGGTGTCATAAGGCGAAACCACCTCGATCGCGAGATCCGGGACAAACTCGGCATAGCCCTCAGGAAGGGGCTGCGGTAAACGCTCCTTGCGAATAAAGGCGATATCGGGCGCACGAACCGACTCCTCGTCGGCGTAGCGAATCGTGACGCCAAGCTCCACCGCCACAACGCCAATCCGTTCCTTGAGGCTCGCCAGAAATTGACGCAGGCGATAATCGATAAAGCTGGCGGTAATCGCGTGCCAAGTTCCTACAGGCATCTTCTCCACCACCTCGCCGCGCACGAGTTCGCGCGGCTTGCCGTCCGCGCAGAGCTGCCAGAACTCTTCGGCGGTCATCTTGCGCCGGGTCGGGGTTGCGCTGATCATGCTCTCACCGCGTGTATCATACCCTACGGCGCGACCTGCAGCCACTCGTCCCAACGGGTGGCGCGGGCAAGCGCAGTGTTGCTGTAGCGCCCCAGATAACTGCCCGAATCGGGATAGTAGATAGACAGCCCGTAGGAGTGAAATACCCTCGAACCAGCTCGGGTATCGCGATTATTGGCGACGATAGCTTGCTGCATCGCGATATGCAGGGCGTTCACGCGCTGGCTCAACTCCGCGTCGCCCGTGTATTGCTTGATTAGCTCCGCCGCACGCCACAAATCGCGATATTCAGGATAAGTGGAGTAGTTCTGTGCGTCCTGGCGGGCGCGGGCAAGCGAGACGGCGTATAGCGTGCGCTTCTCCAGCAGACTGCCCGCCAGCCCATCCAGCGCGTTCGCGACCGCGTCCAGCCGCGAAGCGTCCACCGCCGACTGTGTGATGTTGCGATAACTGGGGAAGTTCGCGTGATACCAGTTCACGAAGATGTTCGGTATCGCGCTGACCCACTGCACGGGCGCGATGTCGGAGTTGTCCATCAGGGGCTTGAGAATCTCATGATACGGATAGCCCTCGCCGGGCGGGCTTTCCTCCGAGCCGACGATGTAGCGGGCGATGTTGCGGCACTCATACGCCACCTCCAGCATCTGCATCAGCGAGGCGTCAAACAGCAACACATCCATCACCGGGTCGGCAGAGGTGGGGCGGACAGCGGTCGGCAACTCCCAGATTTTGATGCTCGTGCCCAGCTCGTCGTCGAACGATACGGCGCGCCCATGCAACGCCGCACGAGAACGCCAGCCCGAGCCGTGATTCCAGATGACCAGCGCGTAGCGATCCGCAGGGTAGCTCGCCCGCGCCCACTGAATAAACTCGCGCAGCGTGTTCGCGTTGCCCATATCGACGCCCTCGCCCAGATCCTGCAGGAGGCGCGCGTTAATCCGCTGCGCGTCCGTGTCATATTGAATCAAATACCGTCGTGTGCCTGTCCAGCTGCCCGCAGGCGCGAACCGCGCTGCCCGCTTCCACTGCACCACCACGCGCACATTCGGGTTCGTCTGAATCTGCTCCATCTGGTTGATGTTCAGCTCGCTGTAGTCATCAAGGTCGTTCGCGGCGTTCATGAAGACCATCACCGTCCACTTCAGCGAGCCGCGTCCGCCGGGAGGCACAGAGGCGCGTCCTCCGCCACAACCGGAAACGAGAGGCAGGAGAATCGCCAGCGTCAGCAAACCGAGCAGGCAACGCAACGTCCGTTTCGTCACAGCGTGCATAGTGTACCTTGCGGTTAGACGCGCCAGCAGGAAAATCGCTTCGGAACAAGTATACTCAGTACGGTGACGCTTATGAGGAAGGTAAAGGTCTGTGTTTACGCGCGCGACGAATTCGTAGGGGCGTATGTGCGCGAGCAGCTGAGATCCGTGCAGGGGATCGAGCTGGCAACTCTAGTTCGCCATGAACCCTGCGAAACAAGCCTTGTTGACTCCGCTATTCTGACAGAGGGAGAACGCCGCGTGCTCGAGGCATTTATTCACTACGACACCGTAAGACAGGTTGCGAAAGCCCTTTACCTGTCCGAAAACACGATACGAACACACCTCAAGAACATCTACAGCAAGTTCCACGTTCACAGTCTCCATCGTGCACTGATGCTTGCTCTGGAGTGGGGGCTAATCGAACACAGAAATAACCTAAACGGGTGAAAAAAAAATCGCTCATGTGAGGGTTGCTCTGATGGAATGCGGTAAGGTAAACTCACACTGCCATGTTGCGTTTGGTTTCGAGTAAGCAGAGACTGAGGAGCCTTCTGTGGGTTGAGGCAGGTTTAATAGGGGTGTTCGCCACGCTTCTACTGAGTGTCTCGGAAGCGCAGCGCAGCCTGACGGATGTACAGCTGGCGATATGGACGATGGTTCAACATTGGAAAACACGAAGGCAAATTCAGATTAATCTAAAAAACGAGCCTGACATAGGAACCCAGATTACAGAATTCCGTAACGTTTCCTCAGAGAAAAAGTTAATCCAGGTAATTGCGCTTGGTGAGCCTGATGCGCGAGTTATCGAATGGCTCAAAGAACACCTCAAAAAACAAACAGAAGACAATCTATTGCACCATTTAATTATTGTCCGACTGACGAGGAAGCGAGTAAAGCACTTAGACGGCTATTTCCGAAAAATATTTCTGTACTTCCTGACCCATCAGGTGAACTACATCGGCGGGTAAATGCGTTCTTCACTCCACGTTGGTATCTTTTCAACAACGAGGGTGTATTGCTAAGATATCAAGAACCTGGATCGACTTTGGGGCGCTGTGGTTGTGGTCAGAGGTGATGTCTATGAGGCGGCGCGGTGGGTGGACACTGGTCGAGATTCTGGTGGTCGTGGCGATTCTCCTGACGCTGTTCGGGATTATCTGGACAGCTTATCAGCCTGCGCGCGAGCGCAGTCTTCGCGCCGTGTGCGCCTCCAAGATGCGCCAGATCTGGATTGCCTTGGAGAACTATCGGCAGGACTATGGGGGCATCGACCCGCCCGCTGCGCTTCGGGCGTCGGTTATGGGGTTGCCCGCCACTTGGGAACAAGAAATGCGGTTCAAAGCCGATTACCTGCGCCGATTTCCAGATGGATGGATGTGCCCAACAGGAAGACCGATGGAGGGATTTACTGTGACGATAGATTTCTGTAACGGGTTTCCATGCTGGCAGGGAAATGAAATTCACATGTGTCAATATCCGCACTGTGCGTTCTACGAGCTTTGGATCTATCGGGATGATTTTGAAGAGCTTGCTCATCACGATAGTGCGGCAATGGCTGCTTGGAGATGTCAGGAGGTTCTGCTGCGGAATCTGGGGATGCAGTATCCGATTCTGTGGGATACCTGTCATCGGCAGCGGTTGGATTCGCCCGTGAACAACTTCACCTTACTGATTCGTCTGGATGGGAGCTTCTGGTCAGGGGTGATGCCAATTTCATCGGCATATCGTGCAAACCTTTGCGAGGAATTTGGAGGTGGATCATGAAACGATCACTACGATGGCTGACAGTAGGAGCGGCGATTGT
>JAOAES010000141.1 GCA_026416655.1 Fimbriimonadales bacterium | reverse complement strand
TACGGCGAGACATCGTGCGCAACCACATGGTGTCGGGGCGACAGGTGTGGGACGCTCGAATCGCCGCACCAATGCAGATTCACGCGATACCTGTGTTGTTGACTTACAACACGACAGATGTTCAGAGGTACGGTTTTATGCAGGCGATTAATCCGAGTGCGGTGTAGGCGCAGGAGGCTTTAGTATCGCTGTAGCGTCTGGGTTTATGCACAGACGGCGGTACAGTTTCATCCCGTGCTCGAACGCTTTTCAGCGAGGTTCCCGCGCTGCTACAACAGACACTCCCCTACCCACTCCGCCAGCGGCGGGATGAGCGTCTCCAGCTCCGCTTCCTGCACTTCGGCAGGTTGCTGCAGGTACGCCTCCAGCCGTTCGCGCCACGCCTGCAGCTCAGCAGGGTCAGCATGGGACGCCAAATGCTCCAGCAGCAGGGTGTGCGCCCCGCGCCGCTGCATAACCTCCAGCGCGTCCAACATCTGGCGATGGCTCCCGCCTTCCCAGATGGGCAGTACCATCGCCTCGCGCAGGAGCCGCTCCACGCCAAACTCCGCAAGCACGCCCGCGCCGCCGTGCACCTCCATACACCACTTCGCCGCCTGCGCCGCCTGCTCCGCCGTCCAGTATTTGGCGAGATGCGTAATCAGGCGGAACAGGTGATAGCGCGGACTGTACGGCGGAGTCTGCATCCCCACCTCTGAAAGCAGGCGCACCGATTCCCACGCCAGCGCGAACGCCGCATCGAGCGCGTTCCGCCAGCGCGTGAACTGCCTGTGCATCAGGGGATGTTCTATCAGCGGCTTGCCGAACGCGACCCGCCCCCGCGCGAACGCTTCCGCCTCATCGATGGCGCGCTGCAGCAACGCAACGCTGCCCACACTGTTCGCCACGCGCGAAATGTTCAGCACCTCCAGAATCAGATAGACGCCCGCCTCCGCGCTGCCCAGCAAGTAGCCGACGCTCTCCTGCAAATCCACCTCGCCTGTGATGACCGCGCGCGTGCCGATTTTGTCCTTGATACGGCGAATGAAGTAGTTCAGGCTGCCGTCCTCGCGATAGCGGGGAACGAGAAACAGCGCAAGTCCGCGCACGCCCTCGGGTGCGCCCTGCGGACGCGCGGCGACCACCGCCAGCTCTGCGTTCACATTACTGCAGAAATACTTCTCGCCCGTGAGCCGATAGGCGTCGCCGTCGGGCACGGCGACCGTTTTGACATTCGCGCCCAAATCCGAGCCGCCCCCCGACTCGGTCATCCATGTCGCGCCCTGCCACGCCTCGCCGTCCCGACGCAACATCTTCGGGAGGTAGCGCTCCTTGAGCAACGGCGAGCCGTACTTAGATAGCGGAACCGCCGTAGACAGGCTCACCGTGTGCGGGCAGTAGAGTCCGGGGTCGTAATACGAAGTGATATAACCGAGCGCGAAACTGCCTTGCCAGTCGCCGTCTTCGATGACGCGCCAGACCGCGCCGTGCTTGTAGCCCTCCTGAACCAGCGTGGAGTAGCCTTCGGGCGCGAGAATCTCGTCCACGCGCTCGCCAAGACGATTACGCTGGCGCAGCCACGGCGTACCCGCGCGGTCGACGGTCTCTGACAGCCCGCGCCCCGTGGTTTCCCACCACGCATGGTACGCTTCCAGCGCGTCGGCGCAGGGCAGGTTGCCCAGTTTCTGTCTCAGGTAGGCGAGGGGGGTATGCATAGGTGTATTGTACCTATCCCATCGCCCGTCGGAAGAGAATTACCGCCACAATCGCCATCGCCGTGGCGACGCCGTAGAGAATCAGCACCGTCTGACGCTGGGTTAACCCCCGCTCCAGCAGCTGGTGGTGGATGTGCTTCTTATCGGGCTTGTAAATGGGATGTCCGCTGAGTGCGCGGCGCACCACCGCCAGCCCCGCGTCCAGCAACGGCAGTCCAAACACCAGCACAGGAATAAAGATGGCGAACGCCGTCGCGGTCTTGAACGCGCCAATTACCGACAGCCCGCCCAGCATGAAGCCGAGAAACTGCGCGCCGCCTGTGCCCATGAAGATTCGCGCGGGGTTGAAGTTGTAGCGCAGGAACCCGCCCGCCGCGCCTGCAATCGCCGCCGCCGTAATCGCAATCAGCCAGTTGGGATAGGGCTGGTCGAGCATATCCGCCGCCTGTAGCGCCATCAGGGCAAGGGCGAACGCCGCAATCGCGCTCACGCCCGCCGCCAAACCGTCCAGCCCGTCGATGGTGTCCATCGTCTTGCTGATGACGAAAATCCAGCCTGCAGTGATAGGAACCGTCCATATACCGAGCGGTATCCACTTCGCCTCGCTGAACTTGCCGCCAATCGGCGCGGCGAAGCCCTCAACCTGCACGCCGAACAACTGCACCACCAGCCCCGCCAGCAGCAGCGCGCCCATCTGAATCAGCGCGGAGAACTGCTTCTTGTCGTCCAGCATGCCCACAATCAGCACGCCCGTGCCCACCAGCAGCAGCCCCAGAAACTGAAACGCCCGCCCAAGAAACACCTCGTCCGACGGGGCAAGCAGGTAGAGGCGCAGCAGCCCCGCCAGCATGCCGACCGCCACGCCGATATAAATCGCCAGCCCGCCCCAGCGCGGAATCGGCTCGGTATGCACACGCCGGGCGTCCGGCAAGTCCATCACGCCCATCCGCATCGCCAGCCGCCGCACCCACGGCGTGAGCAGGTAGGTCGTGAGCAACGAGAGTATAAAAACCGCCGTAATCGTTTTCATCGCTTCGGTTTATAAGGCGTCAAATCTACCTCGGTAATTGTACCGTCTTTATAGCGATGGAGTTGCACGCCCGCCTCGGCGAACAGCTCCAGCGCGAACTCATCGGGATAGTCGCCCTCGAACACCACGCGCTGGATGCCCGCGTTGATAATCATCTTAGCGCAGTGGTTGCACGGCTGGCAGGTGACATAGACGGTCGCCCCGCGTGTGGAGACGCCGTTCAGCGCAGCCTGTAAAATCGCGTTCTGCTCGGCATGCAGGGCGCGGATGCAGTGCCCTGCCACGATATGGCAACCGACCTCGGTGCAGTGCGCCAGTCCAATCGGCGCGCCGTTGTAGCCTGTCGCCAGTATCCGCTTATCCAGCACAATCACCGCGCCCACGCTGCGCCGCGGACAGGTCGCCCGCGTCGCTACCATATGCGCGATTTGCATAAAATACTCATCCCAGCTGGGTCGGTTCATGGGTCACTTCAGCAATTCTTTGAATTCCTCGACGGTTAGCCCTGCATCGCGAATAATTCCGCCCATCGTATAGGCATTGATGGGGTTCGCTCTCGGAATTGTTAGAATCCGTATGCCATCAGTCATCACAATATGTTTTCCTTGACGCTCGACCCAAAACCCCGCTTTCTGGAGGGCACGTACCGCCTGCTCGTGATTAATGCCTGCTAACTTAGGCATAGCTGACCGGTACCTCTACTTCACGCACCTCATCACCATCCCCTTGCAGCTGTTCAGTCGTTTCGAGGTAGGCTTGTATCGCATCGCGGATGTTTTGTAAGGCGTCCTCTTCGGTCTCTCCTTGCGACCAGCAGCCGGGTAGACCAGGGCACCAGACAGCGTACCCCTCGTCGGTCTTTTTGAGCAGCACCTTATAGCGCATGTCGTCCTCACCAGCAAAAGTATACCCATTTAGAACTGCACTCCCAGCCTCAAGCTTCCCGAGTAGTTCGGGCGTTGCTGGTGCTGGATTTCGGCGCGTGGGAGCCGCATCTGCGCTTCCAGTAAGAGGTAGAAGCCCGATAGCTGGCGCGTCAGTCCCAATCGGAGGGCGGCTTCTCGCAGAAAGGCGTCGCGTTCCCACTCGGACTGCTGGTAGCTTAGCCCCAGCAGCGTCGCGGCGTCGAGCTGTCGGCGCAGGCTGAGCGTGTAGCGTCGCTCGGTGAGCAGTTGCCCAATCTGGCTCTGCTCGGCGTAGCCCGCTTCCACATCCCATGCGCCGTGTCGCCAGCGCAGCTGGTACTGCTCGGTCTGCAACGGTTGGGGCGCACCCTGATTCAGCGGGTGCTGCGCAATCTGTCCGCTGAGCGACAGTCCGCCACCGACTTGCCAGTCCCACAGGAGTTGCTGACTGCGCAGGTTCAGCCCACGTAAGCCTTCGTACTCGCGCTGGCGCAGCGTCAGGTTCAGCCCGTCCAGCGGCTGCGCCTGAATCTGATAGCCGCGCATCTGACCTGCGTTCTCGACCGCTTCGAACTCGCCGCCGACGCGCAGGCGCGGGTCTAACTGTGCCTGTAGCCCCAGTTGCGCCGTGCGCTGCTGCGAATCCTCGCGCCAGCGTTGCTCCAAGCCCACGCTCCCCTGCACAGTCTGGCTCCCGAACCGCATGCCCACGCCGCTCTCCTCGATACGCCCCGCTTGCGTATCGTCGATGGTGCGGTGGCGTAGCTCCATCGCCTGTCCCAGCTGCGTGCGGATCTGGGTCTGTTGCACGGCGCGCTCGCCCTGTGTCTGGGTTTGTTGCTCCAGCTGCAGGCGCACGGCGTCGGCGGGCTGGAGTTGCACGGTGGCACGGTCTATCACCTGCGTGGGCTGGTTGCCCAGCTCAGCAATCTGGCGTTCCAGCCCGAACTGGATGCGTTCCAGTTGATAGTCTAATCCTGCGTTCCAGCGTTGCAGAGCGTGCTGGTTGGGCAGTAGCGGGTCTTGCATGTTCCATAGCAGGCGCGTGCGGAGATTACGATCGGGCTGATAGAGCAGGTTTGCTTCGGCGGTCTGCTGCCCGCTGGTCAGCCCGTACGCGCGCGCGTCGCCGAAGTCTTTCTCTACGCGGCTGAAGCGGAATCCGCCCTGCCAGCCCGTGTCGGTACGCCACTGTGAGCGGAGCTGCAACAGGCTGGGCGCGTCGTCGCCCTGCGGATTGCGGAACAGGTAGAGCGCTTCGCCTTCGCGTCCCTGTTCCTGCCATGTGGCACGCAGCCCCAGGTCGGTGGTGGGGCGGTTCGGGTCTCCCGTAACACGTCCGCGCAGGCTTAGCGACGCCGGTCCTCGGCGCACCAGCGCGGTCTCCAGCGCAATATCGGGGTTCGTGTTGCGCTGGGAGACGCCCGCCTGAATCCGATAGCTCACGCGCGCGGTCTGCCCCGTGCGCAACGGCTGTGCGAAGCGGATTTGACCCGCGGCGTAGTCTATCGTGTAATCCACATCGCGCGTCAGCCAGCGCGTCTCCAGCAGCACGATTTCGGAGCGCTCTGCGAGGCGGTTCCACGTGAGCGTATAGGGTCCTGTGACGCCGCGTCCTGCGATCGACTCGGAAACCACTTCCTGCGCCGCCGCCACTAACACACACGCCATCCATAGCGTTGCCCAAACCCCTCTCATCCTGTAGAGAGGATACCCGATAGAGCTTGCGATAAAGAGCATATGACGCCGCATAGGGAAGAAGCGAAATGTGCGCTGTGTTTTAGAGCGCACTTAGGAAGTATCGCTCTCAGTTTTCCTAATCTGGGAGCCTGTCAAGGCGAATAAATTCGCCCCCACACAACTGCAAAACCCGCCTGCGCGGGTTTTTCGATTGCATGGGCGCGAATTCATTCGCCTGAAGCTGGCAGAAACACTTTCAGTATTCACGAAAAACTTCAGCTACACTTCACATACACCCCCGACCGGTATAATATCCACACGAAACCCGCCATGCACGAGCGCGACCTGTTCGAGAAAGCCGTCAATCGCGGGGCGTTTCGCAGCCCGGACGAAGCCCGCCAAGCCGGCTACCGCTTCGTCAAAGCCCGCGACGCCGACCAGTACTACCTCGCCAAAGACCAAGACCTCCAGCCCCTGCTCGTGCGCCTCGGCGACATCGCTGAGGTGAAGTATGGAGTTAAGACGGGCGCAGATGGTTGGTTTCATGTCAAACTGCTTGGTCATAGGGGTAAATATGTGGAAATACTCTCGGGTGATGGCAGTAGACACGAAGTAGAACCGCATTTTTTGAAGCCAATCGTGAGATCTCTGAAAGAATGCGATTATTACTCAGTAAAGCTTGATAAGTTAGAATACAGAATAATGGCCATTGATGTATCCCGAAGCGAACTCAGAAAGTATAAAGCGTATGAATATGTGAAGCACGGCGAGACAAAAAATTACCATTCGCGCACGGGCGGGGGAGTTCCTGCGCTACGCCCTTCCTGCGCTACGCGAGGCGATGAGTGGTATCGCATACCCTTACCGCCAAACGAGGAAATAAAGGGGTTCCTTTTCAAGATTAGAAGGGATAAACATGTTGTGGTCGATAATCGCGTAGGTGGTGTTGGCGACGACGCGCTATATGAGATAAGATCCAGCAACGATGAGATCGTGCCACTATTGAATTCCACTGTTTCTGCACTTATGCTAGAGCAACATGGGCGTACTCCTGGAGGTGGCAGTGGACCTGTCGCGATAATGGTCGCAGAGGCAAAGCAAGTTCCTCTCCCCAACCCCGCCGCCCTCACCACCGCTCAACGCGAACGCTTGCTGGCTGCCTTCGAGCAGATGGCGGGGCGCGAGGTGAAAAGCATCTTCGAGGAACTCGGCTTGCCCAAACCCAACAAGGACTACAGCAACATTCGCCCTGAGGACGTTTCACTGGAGAAGGTGCTACCCGACCGCCGCGCGTTAGACCAAGTGGTCTTCGAAGTGCTGGGGCTGAGCGAGGCAGAGCAGCTGGAAGTCTATCGGGCAGTGGTGGAGCTGGTGAAAAGTCGCCTTGTGAAGGCGCAGAGTGTGGGATAGCGAGCGGGGGGCAAGAAACCCATTCTGGTAAGTTCTTATACCAAACGGGGTTTCAAGTGGCGCAATTCGTCGGCGGGACGCCGACGCTACGAGCGCGTTCTGCGTAGCGT
>JAOAES010000137.1 GCA_026416655.1 Fimbriimonadales bacterium | reverse complement strand
GCGCCCGCAGGTTTGAGAACGATTTTTCTGCGCAGGACGGACAGGCAGGAAAAATCGCGCTCTTGTTTAACATAGCCCCCTATGGAGGCGAACATCTTTACGAATGTGGTGCTGCCTCTCGCGCTGGCGGTGATTATGCTGGGCTTGGGGCTGACGCTAACGCGCTATGACTTTTTGCGTGTGGTGATTTTTCCAAAGGCGTTTTTCATCGGCTTGCTCTGTCAGATGGTGCTGTTGCCCATGACGGGGTTCGTGATTGCGAAACTCTATCCGATGGATCCCCAGTTAGCGGTTGGCGTGATGATTCTCGCGCTCTGCCCGGCGGGGGCGACGGCGAACCTGATTACCTACCTCGCGCGGGGCGACGTCGCGCTGGGCGTCACGCTCACCGCGTTCAACAGCTTGATTATCATCATTACGACGCCCATCCTCATCAACCTTTCCCTCGAACATTTTCTGGGGCAGACGCAGGAGATTCGCCTGCCCGTGCTGCGCACGATTATTCAGGTGGGCGCGATTATCCTGATTCCCGTGTCGATCGGGATGTTCATTCGCTCGCGTGCGCCGCAGTTCGCTTTCAAGGCAGAGCGTCCTGTGCGCATTCTGTCGACGATTTTCATCGTGATTGCCGTGTTAGGCGCGGTCATGCAGGATCGCGAGAACCTGCCCTCCCACTTCCAGCAGGCAGGCGTGGCGATGCTGCTGCTGAATGTGCTGACGCTTTTGATTGGCTATAATGTCGCTCGCCTGTTCCGCCTGCCTCTCAAACAGGCGATAACGATTTCCATCGAGGGTGGTATCCAGAACGGCACACTGGCGATTCTGATTGCCAGCACGATACTGCGCCAGCCGGCGATGTCCATCCCCGCTGCGGTCTACAGCCTGATTATGTTCGCGACGGGCGCGTTTATGGTTTACTATTTCGGGCGACGTGTCGGCGCGGCGACAGAGCCAGTGGCTTAGCGGTGCAGCGCGTTTCCCCTGAGGTATCATACCTCGCGCGCGATGGAAGGGCTGCCCCTAAATCAGGTCCTGCACGGCGACTGTATCGAGGTGATGCGTTGCCTGCCTGAGCGGTCGGTCGATTGCATCTTCGCCGACCCGCCCTACAACCTGCAGCTCCGCCAGGAACTCTACCGCCCCAACCGCACCAAAGTCGACGCCGTCGACGACGAATGGGATCGGTTCGAAAGCTTCGAAGCCTACGACGCGTTCACGGAGCAGTGGCTCTCTGAGGCGCGACGCCTCCTGAAAGACACGGGCACCCTCTGGGTTATCGGAACCTATCACAACATCTTTCGGATTGGCAAAATAATGCAGGACTTAGGCTTCTGGATTTTGAATGACATCGTCTGGGTCAAGGCAAACCCGATGCCCAATTTTCGGGGCGTGCGGTTCACCAACGCGCATGAGACACTTATTTGGGCGCAGAAGGCGCAGGGCAAGCCCTACACTTTCAACTACCACGCGATGAAAGCGTTGAACGACGATGTGCAGATGCGCAGCGACTGGCTCATCCCGCTTTGCACGGGGAGCGAGCGATTGCGGCGAAACGGCGAGAAGGCGCACTCTACGCAAAAGCCCGAGGCGTTGCTGTATCGCGTCATCCTGGCGAGTACGAATCCAGACGATGTGATTTTAGACCCGTTTTTTGGCGCGGGCACGACCGGGGCGGTGGCGAAGCGATTGGGACGCCACTGGATTGGTATCGAAAAAGACGCCCGCTATGTGGAACTGGCGCGACGGCGGATTGAGGCGGTGGAGCCGTTGCCGGTTGAGTTTTTGGCGCCGCTCTCAAAGTCCCCTCGGCGCCGGCGCGTCTCGCTTGGGATGCTGATAGAAAACGGCTACCTCTCAGCGGGCGACACACTCTATTTTCGGGGCGTCCCCACCTGCGAGGCGCGCGTGCTGGCGAACGGACACATTCGCTATCAGGATGGCGCCGAAGGCTCCATCCACGCGATAGGCAGGCGCATCACGGGCGCGCCGTGCAACGGCTGGGAAGCATGGTACTATCGGGACGCTGAAACGGGGCAGTTATTCCCGATCGATGCACTGCGCCAGCGGTTTATGCAGGATTCGGATGGGCAGGGGAAGTAATATCAGCCCCCCTAATCACCCCCGCACGGCGCAGCGAATCGCTCGGTCGTGGCTCATCAGCACGGCGTGCGCGCCTTTCTGAATCGCCCTCTCCGGCGGGGAATCGCTCTGGAGAACGACGCCTGCGCGTCGGGCGCGGGCTTCAGGGAGCAAGGTCTCTAACGCTTCTGTCGTGTCGGGCAGGAGCGCGACTTCGAAGGCGTCGTGGAGCCGCCAGAGCGCGAGGATAGAGAGCGGCTCGCCCCACGCCGCCATGCCGAGTGCGCCGATTTGCCCCTCCTGACGCGCGATTTCGAGCGCTTCCAGCGCGCCGCTGAGCTGCGCCTCGCTTGGCGTCGCGCTCAGGCTCAGAAAGTAGTAGTCGATTCGGGGGCGTCCAATCGCGCAGAGCGTCTCGACCAGATGCGCCTGAATCAGGTTCGCCGCGATTCGGGCGTCAGGGGCGTGGAAGAGCAGATTCGCGGGCGAAACGACCGCGACCTGAAGCGTGTTCGCCTGCTCGCGCAGGAATCGCCCCCACAGCGCGGGCGCGGGCGTGATGTCCAGCGTCTCAATCGGCGACTGCAAAAGGGCGCTCATGGCGCGTTCGGCGCGTTCCTCTGCTGAACCGGAGCCGCGCAAATCGCCACGCGCCCAAACAGGATACACATACCGATTGGTGCGTCCTAACAGCGTCTTGTTCATTTTGAACTCGTTGCGAGCGCCAGCAGCTGGGCGTAGCCGGCGAAGGCAAGTGGTTCCGCGGGGTTATAGTCGCCCGCCATCACTTGCGTCAGTTGTTCCGCGCGGGTGCGCCAGAGAGTTTCCCCCGATACACGCGCGTAGTCCCACATCGCCAGCGCCAGCAGCGCGTTATCAGCCGGCAGCATATCGTCCACGCTCATTCGCACGGGGATTACCTTGAACGAATCCCAAGCCTTACTTCGTGCGATGTCGTAAAATCCACCGGTGGGGTCAGCATACTCGCGCCATGCGAGCTGGAGCAGCTGGCGGGCGAGCTGGAGCGCGCGGGGGTTGGGCGTCAACTGATGCACACGCGCCGCTGCCCGCGCTGTCAGTGCGAGGTCGATCATCCAGTCGCTGCTCTGGCGCAAGGAGCTGTGGAACAGGTCGCCGCGCAGGGTGCGCAGGGCGCGCAGCGTCTCCAGCACGCGCGGGGCAGTTTCACGCGCCCACTGTGCCTGCGGGTCCAGCGTGCCAAACGCTTCAGCGTAGTCCGCCAGCGCGATAATCGCGTAGGCGTTCGCATCGGCATACAGCGCGGTGTCGGCAGGCGGCGTTCCCAGCGACTGGGCGATGGCAATCCGCAGTTTCGGCGGGGGTAGTGCGCCGAGGAATCCTGCCGGTCGCTCGCGATAGAAATGAACGCGCAGCCCGTCCGCCAGTTCGTGTGCGATAACACCGAGTTCTGGCTCCATTCGGCTCGCGCGGCTGTAAAGGCTCAGCAGGCGCGCCTGCTCCACCAGCCGCTTACCGCCTGTCGGCTTGCCCTCCGCGTCGAGTCCGTCGGCAAGCGCGTACACCGTCTTTTGCGTCGCATCCCAGTAGGGACTCTGGCGTAGGGCGTAGAGCCGGGCTATCAAGATCTCCCGCGCCCGGTCGTCGCCCCGTTCCGCGATCGCGAGCAACGCCTCCAGATGAGTCAGATTGAAGGTCGCCGACTTCTGGTCTGTCGTGGGGACTTGAGCAGCGACTGCACGCAGAAAATCGTTCAGCACGGCGACGGCGTCGGGCGTGGCGGAACGCGCTGCCCGTGCCCAGCGGTCGTTCCACGCCCGCTCCAGCTGCTCCGCAATCTGCCGGGTCTGCTCCGGGCGGTTGCGATAGAGCTGGCTGAGTTCCTCCAGGTGGCGCAACAGTTCGGCGCGGGTATCGGGCGCGGCGGCGCGAATCGGCTTACCGTCGGGCGTGAACCACGCCACAATCGGATAGCGCTCCGGCGCGCCGTGCAGCTGCGCCAACTGGCGCAGGTAGCGCGCACGCTTGGGCGCGGCGTCGGCATCGATCTTAATCGCGACGAACTCCCGATTCACTAGATCCGCCACGCCCGAATCGGAGAACGCTTCGCGCCCCAGTCGCTGGCATCGCCCCGACCAGTAGGCGCCGACCTCTATCATAATCAGGCGGTCGCGCGCCTGCGCCCCCTGAAATGCCGCCACGCGGCACGGTTGCCAGTTGATGAGCTGATACTGCCCACTGCGCAAATAGGCTTCGGACGAATCTTTGAGGGCGTTCGGGTGCTGAGCGCGTTCCAGCCCGCGCAGCGCGATGCCCAGCCACGCCATCAGCACCATCAGCAGACACACCCCGCTCAGCACGATGAAGCGCGGCGCATACCGCTCCGACACCGCGCGATAGTCAGGCGTTAGCCAGCTCACACGAAAAGTATACCGCAAGGGAACGTATAGGAGATATTCGTGAACGGCGGCTCTGCCAGAGCAAGTGAATTCGCCCACACACCGCTTGAACAGTCTCTTAGGGGCGAATGCTACGGTATAGCTTACCTCACTTCACCCCCCCCTTTGTCAAGGGGTTTGCCCACTTCTTATCAATTGACGAAAATTTTGAACGCACGCTTTGCGCTACCCCCCCTCGATTTTGAACTCAGAGGGGAAATTGGGAGGATTAGCGCAAGTGAGGCGTTGGGGCGGCGGTGTGCGGCGGTGTGTTTTGGGAGGGGCTGGTTTTCGGGTCAGGTTCATTTATTTAGCGATGCTAAGGACTGCGCTAATCGGTGTAGACATTTGTTTTGAGTTCAGAGGGGTGGGGGGGGTAGCGCAGAATTTAGCGTGGCTAAATAATCAGGGGGGCTTCGGAATACCGTCTCGCGTTGCTCTCCGGCGACGCTTGCGAGAGAAGACGCTTGCTTTCGTCTCGTTTAGACGGGGAGGACTTTCGTAGAAGCCCCCACGCCCAAACGGGTATCCTATCGACGGAGGTTGGTACGATGCAAACACAGATTCGATGGTTGGGACATTCCACTTTTCTGATTACCTCGCCGAACGGAAAACGCATCCTAATCGATCCGTGGGTTCAGAGCAATCCTGCCTGCCCCGACGATGCTAAGCAACTGCCCGGCGTCGACATCATGCTGATTACGCATGGACACTCTGACCACTGCGCCGACGCCGTCGCTATCGCGAGAGCCTATCAGCCGACCGTCGCCTGTATTTTCGAGATGTACCTCTACCTCGCTCGGCATGGCGTGCAGAAGGTGCAGCCGATGAATAAGGGCGGTAGCGTGGTCATCGACGGGGTTGCCGTTACGATGGTGAACGCTTTTCACAGCAGCGGCAGCGAGGAAGGCGGACAGATTATCTATCTGGGCGATCCAGCTGGCTATATCGTTCGGCTTGAAAACGGGCTAACGCTCTACCATGCGGGCGACACCTGCGTGTTCGGCGATATGAAGCTCATCGGGGAACTCTATCAGCCGCAGATTGCGATGCTGCCGATTGGCGATGTGTTCACGATGGGACCGCGCGAAGCGGCATATGCCATCAAACTGCTTGGCGTCAAGCGTGTTATCCCGATGCACTGGGGCACTTTCCCCCTGCTGACGGGAACGCCCGACCAGCTGCGCGAAGCGGCTCGCGATATCCCGGGATTGGAGATTCTCGCGCTGAAGCCCGGCGAGGCGATTAGCATCGCTTGAACGTCTCGATGGGAGTTGCTCGCGGCGTCAGTCCGACGCTACAGTCTCCAGGATTGCCTGGCAGCAGTCGATGAGTCGCACGGTGCCGATGAACTTACCTTCGCCCTGCACAGGGAGCGTATCCAGACCGTGTTGGAGCATCAGCGCGACGGCTTCCTCGATGGGGGCGTGTTCGCTAAGAACGGGCGGTTCAGGGGTCATCCACTGTGTAATCGGGCGGTCTTTGCGGGCGTGTGCGTACGGGTGGAACGGTGCGAGGCGCGGCGCGGGCACCTGCCGCGCCGCCGCCTGCCACTCTGCGTAGAGCGCGTCGAACACCTGACGCTCGGTAATCAGCCCGATGACGACGCCCTCCTCGTTCAGCACAGGTAAGGTCGTGGCTTTGTACAAATCCAGCTTGTCCACCGCATCTTGCAGGGTGGACTGCTCGCTCAGATAGGGCGCGTGGGTGTCGACGAACTCCAGGACGCGCATCATCGCATCTCCGCTACCTCTCGGATAATCGCGAGGGTCAGGTCGACGCTTTTCGCGAGGTCCTCTATCCGCACGAACTCTTCGTGGGTGTGGATTTTCTGGTGGGCTGTGCCGACGACGCAGCAGGGCAGACCGCGCGCGATGAACACGTTGGCGTCTGAACCGCCGCCCGTCGGGCGCATCGGCGCGTCCATGCCCAACCGTTTCAATGCACGACGCACCACCTGCACAGGCGGGTCGTCTTCGGTCAGCGTGTAGCCCTCGTAATGGCGGTCAATCTCAATAATGGCTTCCCCGCCGTAGAGATGCGCCGCATGCTCGAACAGATAGACCATGTGTCCCACCTGGGCGTCCAGCTTGGCACGATTAAGACTGCGGGCTTCTGCGGTGATGACCACCTCAGGGCAAACGACGTTGGTTGCCTGTCCGCCGTGAATGGAGCCGATATTGGCGGTGGTCTCCTCGTCGATGCGTCCGAGCTTCATCTGACTAATTGCGTGGGCAGCGATTTGGATGGCGTTGATGCCTTTCTCAGGCTCTACGCCTGCGTGGGCGGGCTTGCCGAGCAGGCGGACATGCAGCGTGTCGTGCGTCGGCGTCTGCGTGATTACGGTACCGATGGGCGGACCGGTATCGTAAACGAAGCCGAAGTCGCTATCCACCAGGTCAAGGTCTAAGGCGCGCGCCCCGCGCAATCCAATCTCTTCGCAGACCGTGAGCAGAAGCTGGATTTGTCCATGGGGCAGGTTGTTTTCCACCACGATTCGGATGGCTTCCAGAATCGCGCTCATGCCCGCCTTGTCGTCTGCGCCGAGAATGCTGGTTCCGTCGGTCTTGATGACGCCGTCCTGAATGATGATTTTCAGGTTCGGGTTCGGCTCGACGGTGTCGAAGTGTGCGCTGAAGAAGATTTTGGGCGCGCCGGTGATGTTGGCGGGCAGCGTGGCGACGAGGTTATTGGCGTCGCCGCCGACGGCTTCAGCCGCGTTATCTTCGCGTAGTTCCAGCCCCAGCCCGCACAGGAAGCCCTTCACATACTCCACCACCGCGCGCTCCTGCCGCGGCGGAGAGTTAATCTCGCACAGGGTCGTAAACAACTGCACCAGACGGTCGTTCTGGATAGGGATTTCGGTCATGGCGGTTATTATACCAATCGGTGGGCGAACGCCGCGTTATCGCCTGTGGAGCATCGACCGCGCTGCGTTGAAAGACCTTGCATTCGCAGGCGTTTGAGGTATAATACACGCTGTCGGGGCGTGGCGCAGTATGGTTAGCGCGCTACCATGGGGTGGTAGAGGTCCCCGGTTCGAGTCCGGGCGCCCCGACCATGACCTGCGCCCGTAGCTCAGCGGACGAGAGCACCAGACTTCGGATCTGGGGGTCGGGGGTTCGAATCCCTCCGGGCGCGCCAGTAGTATTTGTGTCCAATGCCCCCTTGTTTCCCGCTTTTTTCTTGCTACGCCGAGGTCGTCTGCTGCCCTGAAACGAAAAACCCGTTGAATCGTCGTTTTCTACGCAAGTGACTTCAACAAAACAATGATAGCGAGGAAGCAAAAATGCGTTTAGCAACAAAAACAGGTATCAAGTTGGGGTTGATTGGGATGGCGTGCCTCTTGACGGCAGCGATTTCGACAGCGGACGCCCCGAATCGGGAGGCATGGCAAACCTTGCAGGAGGCGTGGCGAATCGCGCGCACGCTTGAAGACCCCTACGAACGCGCATTTGCGTTGCACTACATCGCGGACGGGCTGGTGAGGCTGGAACGCTACGAGGAAGCGCGCGCCGTCTACTATGAGGCGCTG
Organism: Fimbriimonadales bacterium; assembly: GCA_026416655.1. GTDB lineage: Bacteria > Armatimonadota > Fimbriimonadia > Fimbriimonadales > GBS-DC > GBS-DC. The sequence continues at coordinate 1,454 of JAOAES010000137.1, read as the reverse complement.
ATGGTCGCCATCAACGAGAAAGAGGTTTACAAACTGGCGGCGTTGGTGCGAGCCTTGCTGACCTCGCCCATTGTGAATCAAATTTGTCCCGAAATGCAGACGAAGGTCGATCATATGGATGTCGAAACCTCGCCGCCTGGACCGTTCGGCGTCAAAGAACCAGCTGACCCCGTTATCATCGCTGCTATGCAGGCGGCGCGTGAGTCGCTGCGCCGCGACCCAATTCAGTCGGGCGATGCATGTGCGCTGCTCGCCCGATTTAGAGAACCTGACTGGTATGCGCAGGGGGCGCTCTCATCTCCTTCGCTGGTATTGTATCGCGCGCCAATTCTGGCGGAAGCGGCAGAGCGCTACCTACAACGAGGCGAGCACGCAGAGGCATACAACCTGCTACAACGCGCGCTTTGCGAATCGATTTCATCGAGACCAGAAATATGCACTAATATTGTTTATAAATTTTTTAAGAATGGCTTCTATGAAGCTCCATACCTGAAAATGTGTTGGATTGGTCGCTATCTCTACTACCCTACCCCCCTCAGCGATGAGGAATCGTCCTACTACCAATCTATGGCGGAGGCGTTGATTAGCAATAAGAGGTACAACGAGGCGTACCAAGCCGCGATGCTAATCCCTGAGAGCGATCCAGTGCTCCGAGCCGCTATCTTGCGATGGTTAGCTTACAGTCTGGCAAGGACGAATTCCTCCGAGAAAGACTGTTCCGCCGAGGTTGAGCCTTTCCTCCGGCAAGCTCTGCGTGAACTCTTGCCCTATAGTGAAATTTATCCACCCTGTCTTTGCTCATCGAGACCTCCCGATTATATGGACATCCTCTGGGATCAGAAACGGTTTCTCACTGCACAGGATCTACTCAATAGCCTGCGCGCGGTGGAGCTGGATCCGCCGCTTAACACCCCTCCCGACCGCCTTGCACAGATTCACTATTTGATTGGCTTAGCGCTCCTTGAGTTGAACCAAATAGAAGAGGCGGAACCCCACTTGATTCTCGCCCTATACGATCCAACAAACTACAACTATCAATCCATAATTTCTTGGCTGACGCGGCTTCCGGAGGATAATCCTGCTGCGCAGCGGCTAAGGCTCATATACGCTTCGTTTGCGGGGGCAGCGTTGGAGCCACAAGGCGGACAAGTCGCGATAGAGCAACCTGCAAAGCCGTTTACACGCGAAGACTTATATACAATGCATCAAGACCAACTCATCAACGAGGCATGGATCCTCGCGAATAGCCCAACGAGTTGGGGGTCCCGTCGCTCACGAGGGGAAATATTAGGACAGCTGGAGAGCCTTTACGTTATCGCGTTGCAGTGGACTCCCTCACCGCGGCGCGCGAAGCTGCTCTTGAATATTGCGAAGGCTTATAACGCTTTAGGGTTGAAAGAGCGCGTCGTTATATGTCTCGATCAGGGCTTTCCCGATGTACTCCGCTGGAAACA
>JAOAES010000133.1 GCA_026416655.1 Fimbriimonadales bacterium | reverse complement strand
CCTCCAGGCGCGCCGCCTTGTCCGCCGCCGCCCATGCCGCCGCGTTGACCGCCTCCGCCACCACCGCCCATGCCACGACCGGGCGGTCCGAACGCGCGTCCGAACGGCGAGCTGGGTCCTTCATCTTGACGATTGAAGATGCGCCCCACCACGACCTTCTCGCCGGGCTGCACGCCGTCGATAATCTCGGTCTTGGTGTTGCCCTGCAGTCCGACCTTCACCTCGCGGCGCTGGGGCTGACCGTTCGTCACTACCTCTACATACGCGCCCTGCTGGTTTTCGTTCACTGCCTCGTTGGGCACAGCGATTACATCGTTCTTACGCGCCACCAGAAACTCGCAGGTGGCGTTCATGCCGGGCTTGAGGCGCGGGTCGGGCTTTTCGATCTCCACGCGCACTTTAATGACTGTGACGTTCTGCTCCAGTGTGGCTTGCGGGTCGATTCGGCTCACTTTGCCTTTGAACCGCTCGCGTCGGAAAGCGTCCACGCGAATGTCGACAGGCTGTCCGATCCGCACGCTGCCGATGTCGGCTTCGTCTACCGAGACCTCTACATACATCCGACTCGTGTCGGCGATTTGCAGCAGCGTGTTGCCTTGCGAGAAGAGTGAGGTACCGGGCGGCACAATCGTGCCTTGCTCCACGAAGCGGGCGATGACCACGCCGTTGAGCGGGGCGGTGATGGTGGTGCTGTCGAGTTGCACTTTGGCGTTATAGAGCTGGGCGTCGGCGCGGGCGCGTTGGGCTTTGGCGGCGGCGATGTCGGCTTCGCGCAGGCGGATCTGTCGCAGGTTGGAGCGCGCCTGCTGCAAATTGGTCTTCGCCTGCTCGTACTGGGCGCGCGCTTCGCGCAGGGCTTGCTGGGCGACTTCCACCTGAACGCGGTTCGCCTCCGCCGAGCGCAGGTTCGCCTCTGCTTCCTGCACGCGGGCGCGGGCGGTCTCCAAGCGTGTCTGGATGTCCTGTTCAAGGGTCTGCAGGCGTTGCTGCGCGGCGGTCAGCTGCGCGCGGGCGTTCTCCAGCTGCGTGGCGGCGTTGTCTACCTGCTGCTGCGACACATAGCCGCGCTGGAGCAGGTTCTTGAGCCGCTCGTGGTTGCGCTGCGCCGTCTCTACGGCTTGGCGTGCGGCTTCAAAGTTCGCCTGCGCCTGCACCCGCTCTTGGGGAATCGTCACTTTCTCCAGCTGCTCTAAGTTCTTGCGTGCGGTCTCCAATGCGGTGCGGGCAGATTGGAGTTGCGCTTCGGTCACGGTCGGCTGTAGTTTGGCGCGCTCTTCCGCCTGACGCAGGCGGGCTTCGGCGGCTTGCAGATTCGCCTCGGCTTGCTGTACGGCGAGCTGGCTTTGCTCGCGCTGGAGGCGCAGACTCTCCTGCGCCTGCTCGATGCGGGCATTCGCGGCTTCTAAGTCCGCTTGCGCCTGATTGTAGACCGAGAGCGTATCCGCAGGGTCAATCTTCGCCAGCAGTTGCCCCGCCTTCACCTCGTCGCCTACGTCCACCAGGACCTGGCTCACAATTCCGCCCGCTTTGGACTTCACATCGACGATGTTATAGGTGCGCAGAATGCCTGTTGCGGTAATGGAGCGCACGACATCTTCGCGGGTGACTTCTGCCGTGCGGAGTTCGACTTCGGGTTCAGCGGTTTCAGCGTTGCGTCCGCGCATCCAGAGCGCGACCGCCGCGATGATTACAATGCCCACGACTACAGCAACACGTTTGTTCATAGCTCGTCCCTGATGGAAGGATACCTATTTTTAAAATGGGTGCAGCGCTCTTTCAGACGCTTTTAGAGAGAATTTGTTCGGTTGGGCGGCTTCAGTCGTCGCGTTTCGTTGAGAAATGGACTTTACAGCTCTTCTCGGCGTGGGAGTGCGCTTTGTGCGCCCCAACGCGACACCGTGCGCGACGCCACGCGCTGTCCGAAGTCCACCGCCTCATCGAGCGTGCGCCCCTCACACAAGGCAACCGTGAATCCCGCCACGAAAGCATCGCCCGCGGCGGTCGTATCCACCACTTCAACGGGATACGCAGGCGCGTGTCGGAGTCTGTCCCCCGCATCGTATGCCACGCCGCGGGCCCCCAATGTGAGGATGACGCTGGCGCAGCCACGCCCCTGCAAGGTGCGGATAATCGTCGCTTCGTCGGTCTCGCCTGTAAGCAGACGCCCCTCGGTCTCGTTCGGAATCAAGTAATCGACCTGCGCGTAGAGCGACGGGGTCAGCTCGCAGGCGGGCGCGGGGTTGAGGATGAATCGCACGCCGTGTTGCCTCGCGAGGTACGCGGCGGCTTCCACCGCCTGCAGTGGAACCTCCAGCTGCGCGATGACCGCATCGGCGCATGCGATCGCTTCGGACGCCTGTTCTACATCGGTGGGGCTGAGGCGCATGTTCGCGCCGGAGGCAACGACGATGCTATTCTCGCCTGATATGGAGACCGCAATCAGCGCGACGCCCGACGGCGCATCGGGGTCTATCCCGACGAAGCGCGTATCAATCCCTTCGTTTTGCAGGTTTGCGAGCGTTCGTTTGCCGAATTCGTCGTTGCCCACACGCCCGATGAAAAGGACCTCTGCGCCCAGTCGCGCTGCCCCAACCGCCTGATTTGCGCCTTTACCGCCGGGAATCACCTGCAAATCGCCGCCCAGAACCGTCTCGCCAGGGACGGGAATCGCCGGTACAGGAACCACCAGGTCGGTGTTCGCGCTCCCCACCACCACGATACGCGGTCGGCGCATGGTCTACTCTCCCGGATAGCGCACGCCCCAGTGCGCCCGCAGCGCGTCCAGCGTGCGCATAATCGCCAGAGTCTCGTTCAGAGGCATCCAGGGGCT
>JAOAES010000123.1 GCA_026416655.1 Fimbriimonadales bacterium | reverse complement strand
TGCACATCTTCGTACACCTCGCCGTTGGGCAGTCGGATACGCACCGCCACGCTGTCGGGCATGCGCTCAATCACCACGCCGGTCGGGTCAAGCCAGCGGATGCTCAGGTTCTGAGTCATGACGCGCTGGAAGTATACCTTGTATCGCATGCTCACGGCTGAGAGTCGTCGGCGTTCAGGTGACACGCGCCACGAGGATGTCAACCAGGATGAGATCGTGGATGATGCGGATCTACTTATAGTGCTGCTCCAGTCTGACGGATCCGAGTGAGGGGAGGTCGCCTCTCCGCTAAAGCGCGTCGCTTGCGCGATAGTATCGCGCGTCCGCTTTCGGTTATAATCTCTGCCGTTATGTGCGGCGTTCATCCACCACTGAGTCAGCCAGCGCAGGAAGGCGTGCTGCATGACCCACGCGAGCGACACCTGAGCAATATCCGCCAGCTGACCTTCGGCGGCGAGAACGCGGAGGCGTACTTCTCGTTCGACGGCAAGAAGCTCATCTTCCAGAGTACTCGCCCCCCCTTCCAAGCCGACCAGATGTTCACGATGAACATCGACGGATCGGATGTGCGTCTGGTCTCGACGGGTAAGGGGCGTTGCACCTGTGGCTTCTGGTCGCCCGACGGGAAGAAGATACTTTACAGTTCGACGGACTGGTGGAGCGCGGAGCCGCCGCCTCCGCCTGACCGCTCACAAGGCTATGTGTGGCCCCTGTTGCCCTACCGCTTGTTTATGGCAAATGCCGACGGCTCCGAGCGCGTCGCACTCACCGACGGCGACGACTACAACGCCGAAGGCTCGTTTCACCCGCGGGGCGACCGAGTGCTGTTCACCACCACACGCTGGGGCAATATCGACTTAGCCGAGTTAGACCTGCGCACGAAACGCATCAGGCGACTCACCACCGAAATTGGGTACAACGGCGGACCGTTCTATTCCTGGGACGGACGCTACATTGTCTATCGCGCCTACCATCCGAAGACCGACGAAGAGATTAAGGAGTTCCAAGACCTGTTGCGCAAGCGGCTCGTGCGCCCCAGCAAGCTCGAACTGTGGGTGATGACGGCGGACGGCAGGCGCAAACAAAAAATCAGCAATCTCGGTCAAGCGAACTTTGCACCGTTCATGCAGCCGGGCAACCGCAAGATTATCTTCTCCAGCAACCATCACGATCCAGGCGGGCGTGAGTTCGACCTGTTCCTCATTAACCGGGACGGCACAGGCGTCGAGCGTGTCACCTATACGACCGACTTCGACGGATTCCCGATGTTCTCACGCGATGGCAAGAAGCTCGTGTGGGCGTCGAACCGCACCGCCAAAGCGCGCGGCGAGACGAACATTTACATCGCAGACTGGGTGGAGTAATCTGTCGGTGGGCTATCAGGTACAATCCCGCGCGTGCGGGCGGCAGGACTGGCGGCGGCTCTGATAGCAATTGCCGCGTTTGGGCAACAGCAGGGAGAACCCGTCGAGTTCGAAACGAAAGGCGCGTTGCGCTACGACAGCGCGTCCGACACGGCGCAGGGCGAATCGATAACTGCCCGCTGGCGGGAGTACCTGCTGGAGGGCACGCGCTTTCTCGGTCATCCCCGCAGAGCCGAGTACCGTTTCTTTGACGGTGTGTCTCTGCGTAGCGCGAACCTGCTGGCGCAAGGCACGGCGTTGAACCTTAACACGCGCGACCGACGCTGGACGCTGCTTGACGGGCGCGCGGAACTCAAGCCTGCCTTCACCGAGAGCCGCCTACTGGAGAGCCTCTTCCTGCAAGGCAAGCAACTGGAAGGCATAGAGAACCGCCTCCACGCCGAGCAATGCACCGCCACCACCTGCGGTTTAGAGCATCCCCATTTTCTCTGGAGTGCGGAGACGCTGGACGCGACGGCGGGCGACCGCGCCGTCCTGCGGAATGTGCGCCTGCGGATTCTGGGGCGCACCGTGTTGACCCTGCCCTATGTTGCCGTGCCGCTGCGCGAAGACGACACTTCGCCCTTGCCCGACGCAGGATACTCAGAGGAGGAGGGCTTCTACCTACGCTACGCCGTCGCCTACCTGCTGACGCAGGGCGTACTCGGCAGCGCACGATTCGACCTGATGCAAAAGCGCGGACTGGGCGTGAACCTGCAACAGAATTACGCACGCGGCGACCTGAACCTCTACCTGCTGCGCGACCTGAACCAGCGCGCCAACGCGATTACGGGGCGCTGGCAACACGGGCAGAACCTCGGTGTGATACAGACCCGCTGGAACGCCGAGTACCGTCAGAACAGTTATCAACTGTTCAGCAACAACACGGCGTGGAACCTGCGCACCGACTGGACACTGCCCGCTCGCACAGGGCAGACCCGCCTGAGCCTCGCCGAGAACCGCAATCGCACCGGCGCGTTCGAAAACGCCAGCCGCACCCTCAGCCTGGGAGATACGCGCTCGCTTGGACGCCTGCAAAGCAACCTGTTGGGCGAATATCTGGAGTTCGAGAATCGCTTCGGCGCCAGTCGCACGGGCAATCGGCAGTGGAGCCTGCGCGCGAACCTGCGCTATGAGGTGGAACGCGAAATGAACCTCCAGCTCGACCTTGAGCGGTTCATTCCCGTTGGCGAGACGACGGTATTGGGCGGGCTGGAGCGACTGCCGGAACTGAGCCTTACAGCGTCAGCGCGGAGCTTGCGACTGCCGCTGCCCGACTCGCTGCTGCGCCTGAGCATCGGACGGTTCACCGAGGGGTTCCAGACCCGTGTCGCGCGCGAGCGGTACGCCTTCGAGTGGCAGGGGCGCAGCGGGCAGTTCGCCCGGGAGCAAGAAACGCGCCCCACCACACTCTGGAACTATCGATTCCGTCAGACCTTCTACAGCGACGACACCGCGCAGTACCTGTTGCAGTCGATTCTTGAGCAACGCCTGCCGTTGGGCGCGCGATTGAGCCTGAACCTGCGCTGGAACTACCTGCGCCCCTACGGCTACAGCCCGCTCGGACTGGACAGAACAGGTTTCTATAACTTACTGAGCGGCGAGTTGCAGTGGCGTTGGGGCAGGAGCTGGAGCCTTGCGGCGCAGACCAGCTACGACCTGCGCGCCACCCGCACGGAGCGCGACCCTTGGAGCTTGCTCAATCTGAATCTGGAGTATCAGCCTGCGGAATGGCTCCGATGGCGCACACAGCTCAGCTACGACCCCAACGAGGAACGCTGGCGCAGCGTGTGGACAGATTTTCAGTGGCGGTTCGGCGACTCGCGCCTTGCGCTCGCCGCACGCTACGACCCCGAACGCGCCCGTTTGGGCAGCCTGTTCTTGCGCGTGGACGCCCTCAAATGGGGACGCTCGCGAATCTCGTTCCTCACGCAGTATAACGGTTATCTGAACCGCTTTGAGTCGCGCCAGGCGTTGTGGGTGTACGACCTGCACTGCGCTGAGCTGGAGGTGCGCTACATCGACAACCCGTTCGGCTTTCGGCGCGATACGGGGCTGCAGGTGTTCCTGCGGCTCAAGGCGTTGCCGAGCTTCTCCCGATACGGCTACGGTCAGTTGGGGCAGCCTGTGGGCGCACTGGGAAGCGACTTGTAATGGGAATCCCGCCCGTTTGTGGAATAATCCCCCTGACCCGAAGATGCGCCACTGCAAGCCGTTTACCGGGACGCTGTGCAGCCTGACGCCTGTCTCTTATACACATC
>JAOAES010000096.1 GCA_026416655.1 Fimbriimonadales bacterium | reverse complement strand
CCGCCGATAAGCTTCGGCGCGTAGAAGTAGGCGATGCGGTTCACCAGACGCGCCTCCAGAAACGACGCGGCGACCTGTCCCCCGCCCTCCACTAAAATACTGGAGATGCCGCGCTCGGCGAGGTCTTTCACGACCTGATCGACAGGAACGCGCAATGGCTGGTTCGGTTCGGCGTAAAAATCTTTCGCCTCAACGCCGATTGACCAGAGCTGGTCTGCGCGTTTCCAGGTTTTCTCCTCAGGTATCTGCAGGTGATACACGATTGTTTCCGCTTTCTCGGTGTTCAGCACGGGCTGATATTTCTTCATCGTGAAGCGCAGGCGCAGATGGGTATCCAGCACCACACGCAGAGGCTGATTCTTCACCCCGCGCAGGCGGGCGGTCAGGTGGGGGCGGTCTTTCAACACGGTTTCTACGCCTACCAGAACCGCCCCATGTTCCGCTCGCAGGCGATGGGCGTAGCGTCGCGCCCGCTCGCCCGTAATCCACTTCGAGTCGCCCGTGTGCGTCGCGATTTTGCCATCCAGACTCATCGCCGCTTTCAGTGTAATGAAAGGGCGACCGTGCCGACGCCAGTAGAGGTAGATGCGATTGATGGCTTCCAACTCGGCGATTAGCTTCGCTTCGGCGGGGATTTCGGGGTTCAGCACATCGACCTGCACGCCCGCTGCACGCAGTTGTTGCACGCCGTTGCCGCAGACCCGCGGGTTCGGGTCGGTCATGCCCACCACTACGCGCCGAACCCCCCTTTCGAGAATCGCGTTCGTGCAGGGCGGGGTGCGTCCGTAGTGGGTACACGGTTCCAGCGTCACATACAGCGTTGCGCCCTGCGCGGCGTCGCCCGCTTTTTGGAGCGCGAAAATCTCGGCATGGGGCGCGCCCGCGTAGGGGTGGTAACCCTCGCCCAGCAGCGCGCCGTTTTTCACAATCACCGCGCCCACATGGGGATTGGGCACGGGAAACCCCCGCCGTGAAAGTTGCACCGCGCGACGCATCCAGCGCAAATCCTGCTCACTCAGCGCCATTCTGGCTCCCTCGCTGTTGGGCTTGCTTGCGCAGGTAATCCGCGCGAATCTGCTCGGTCATCTCCTCGAACGCCGCGCGATGCGCTTTGCGATACTGCTCTTGAATCTGCTGAATGTCCTTCAATACGACCCAGATGAGCGTGAACAGCAGCACGACGGCGGCAATCAGCAGCAGGCTCGCCCAGAGTAGCCAGGCGCGTTTGTCGGCGGCGGTCTCACGGGGCAACATGCGCAACAGCACCAGCCCCAGCGGGATTAGCCCCACCAGTGCGCCCAGCAGAATCGCCATCCATGCCCGATACGAGAGTTTGCGTTTCATGCTTTCTGGCTCATCAGGGCGAAGCGCAACGCTCGCACCCCCTCCTGCGGCGTCGGCGCGTGGAACACGCTGGAACCCGCCACCAGCACACGCGCGCCCAGTTCCACCAGTTCCCGCGCATTCTCGGGCGAGACGCCCCCATCCACCTCCAGCAGCACATGGGGCGCGCTCTGCTCAATCATCAGGCGCGCCTCCACAATCTTGGGCTTCATCAGCTCAATAAACGCCTGCCCCCCAAAGCCCGGATTCACGGTCATAATCAGCAGCAGGTCAATTGCGGGCAGGATGTGGCGCACGGTCTCCAGCGGCGTGTGCGGGTTCAGCGCGACGCCGACCCCGCAGCCCAGCTCGCGTATCTGCTGAATCACGCGATGCAGATGCACGCACGCCTCTGCATGCACCGTGATGCTGTTCGCGCCCGCCGCCGCGAAGTCGGGGATGAACCGTTCAGGCTGCTCGATCATCAGATGCACATCGAACGGCAGGTCGCAGTGCGGGCGTAGGGCGGCGACCATCGGCGCGCCGAAGGTGAGGTTCGGTACAAAATGCCCGTCCATCACATCGAAGTGAATCCAGTCCGCGCCGCCATCGTGCAACGCCTGTACCGCCTCGCGCATCGCGCCGAAGTCAGCGGAGAGGATTGATGGAGCAATCATTACCCTGGGTTCTCGCATACACCGCACCTCTGTACCTCACGGAATGATACCTGTCCGTCGTTCTCGCGGGGGGCAACGGCAGGCGAACTGTGCCGCGGTTTCTACTGCCATACATCGTCGCCTAAAGTCCCCTCGTACAGTGCTTTGCCCACGATGACGCCCTCCAGCGAAGTAGACCGCGCCAGCGCGCGCAAGGTACGAATATCCACGACATCGCGCACGCCGCCCGACACAATCACAGGGATGGAAACCGCCTTGAGCAGTTCTGTCAGAGGTTCGAGCGTTACGCCCTGCAGCGTGCCATCGAGCTCGACCTGCGTGAAAATAAGTCGAGACGCGCCACGCTGCGCCATCTGCCGTGCGAATTCGAGATAGGGGGTTCCCGATGCGATTTGCCAGCCGTGCGTTGCCGGCACGCCCGACTTGACATCCAGCGCGAGGGCGACGCGCTCACCGTAGGTGCGAAACATCCGCTCGGCGAAGTCAGGATCTTGTACAGCGATTGTGCCGAGAATCACGCGCTCCGCGCCTGCGTTCAGAAGACGCTGGATATGCGCTTCGCTTCGTATCCCACCGCCGACTTGCACAGGAATGTTGACAGCTTGGATAATTCGCGCGATAATCTCCTGCTGAACCGGTTCGCCCGACTTCGCGCCGTCTAAGTCCACGATATGCAGTCGGGGCGCGCCGCGCTGCGTCCAATGTTGCGCTACGGCAATTGGGTCGTCGTGGTAGCGGGTTTCGCGCTCGTAATCGCCCTGCAGCAGGCGTACCGCGTAGCCGCCGCGCAGGTCAATCGCAGGGATGACATCGAATCGCTTCATCAATCGCCAATTGTACCGAAGTTGAACAGCACGATGAGCAAATCGGCGTCGTCAACGGCGCCGTCGCCGTTGAGGTCGGCTTGTGGCTCGTTCGCGCCGAAGTTGAACAGCACAATCAGCAAATCGGCATCGTCGATCTGGTTGTCGCGATTGGCGTCGCCGTTGATGAGCGTCCAGTTCGCGTTCACCACGCCGCTCGTGCCGATGGAGAGCGTCTGCCGCTTCGCGAGCCAGCCCGGTACGTAGACGCGCGCCTGCACTGTTCCCGACAGTCCCGTTTGCAGGCTATACGCACCGTTCGCGCCCAGGGTTACAACCACCGAGTCCGTGAGCGCACCGTTGCTCAGTGTAAACTGTGCGGTCTTACCGGCGGGGCTGGGGAGGTAATCTTGAAGGATAACCTGCCCGTTGAGCGTGGGGGGCGGATTGACGCGCCAAATTCCCGCTCCTGCGACATTTTGCGCGCCCTGGTTGACCGTCGCGACGGCGTACACCGCGCCATCGGGTGAAGCAACCAGCAGTTCAGGCGTCTCATCGGCGGCACTGAGCGAGGGCAGGTAGCCCTGCGCCATTACGGTTCCGTCGGTGCGCAGCCACTGCAGGGCGGGCTTCCAGCGGTCAGGACTGGGTATCAACTCGCCGATAAGCTGCACAAGTGCGCCCGACGGCGTGCCTACACCTGCTACAGGACGATAGACGCCCGTGAGCGACTGTGAGCCAATAATCGCGCCGTTGGGAAGCCCCATGACACTTGCCATCCCGCGCGTCGTAGCGGTCTCCCAGCCGCCGCTGGCGAGCCAGACGGTTCCGCTCACCGCCAGCACATCGGGGATGGCGTCCCCTGCTGCCGCGCTCAGGTTCCACTGCCCCAGTGTATTGCCGCTGGCGATATCCACACGGCACATCCGCAGGCGCATCTGCTGTACCGCCGTATCCCAGTAATCGCCCAGCAGATAGAGGCTACCATCGCTCGCCTGAGCGAACCTCTCGGTGCGTAAGGGAAGAACACGCTCGTAAATCGTTGCGCCAGCGTTATCGATAGCGCGAAGGTACGTATGCGAGAACGGTTGCAGCTGCTCGTTTACCTCGCCGTCCACAAAGATGATGAGCGTTGCGCTGGCGTTCAGGCGTATCATCCCCACAGGCGTCCGATTCGCCAGAAAGGTTGTGGGCTGAGGATACTGGTGCGCCGCAAGCTGGTTGCCGTTCGCATCGTAAATCAGTCGCGCAAATCCGATGCCCCCGCTTCCAATGACGTGCAGGACCTCTACTCCACCCTCGGCACGCAGCGACAGCTGGCGGATTACATCATACACGCTAAGATTGACCGTCGCCGACCAAAGCAAAGCGCCGTCAGCCGACCAGCGTTGCACGAATGCAGTGGAGTCACCGTTAGCGCGGGTGACTGCTAAGTAAAAGGAACCATCTGAGGCAACCGCTATCGACTCAGCATACTCGGCTTCGGTGAGTTCACCAAAAGTGCGCGTCCAGAGTAAATCCCCGTTCGGCGCGTATTTCACAATTGCAACGCTGTTGAACGCTTGTGTTTCGTGGATGTAGCGTCCCGCCACGATGAAATTGCCCTGGGAGTCGGCGGCGGCGACCTGCGGGATGAACCCGCGTGAATTCGGCTGTAAGTACAGACGGCTCCACGCGACGCTTTGCGCGTGGGCGCACAGAACTGCGAGAACGAGTCCCCAAATCGCCAAGAGCGAACGCATCAGGTCTATTATAGCACAGATTGAGCCACGTCTCCGCGATAGTGCATTCCCTCAAACCGAATCTGCTCCACCGCGCGGTAGGCGTTTTCGCGT
>JAOAES010000079.1 GCA_026416655.1 Fimbriimonadales bacterium | reverse complement strand
CACCAGATTGCGGGCGCGTCCTCGAAGGGCATATACGGCGTGTGCCATGTCCACTGGTAAAACAGGCAGGCATACTCATAGCCCACGCCGCGCAGCATCTGGGGCAGCTGCGGGAAAAAGTCGAACTCCTCTTCCCAGAAGGCGCGCGGGCGCACGCCCAACAATCGCATCACGGCGCGCACGCCATACACGCGCTGGCGGATGTTCGACTCGCCCCCGTGGAACAAACCGTAGGGCTGTCCGTAGGACGCGCCCGCAATCTGGTGGGAAGGGCAGGACGGCTCGCGCCTGCTCACCGCGCCGCGCCATAAACTGAACCTGCACCAGTGGCCCGAGGATTTTTTGCTTCTGCTGGACAGCCCTGACCTACACGCGAGGGAGACGCCTTGCATCGTGCAGTGGCTGGAGCTGATGCCCTCGCCCGACTGGATGTGCCGCGCCGAGCTGATGATCCCGCCTCTGCAGCAGCTCAAAGCCCGCCCCGAGTTCGAACTGCGCTTTGTGACGCTCTCGGAGTTTCTGGAGCAGGCGCGTGACCATGCGCAGCCGCGCCGCTACACGCTCAGCGAGGTGTTTCACGGTATGAGCCTCGGCAAAAACGGCGACCTGATCCGCCGCTATCGCCACACCGCTGAACAGCAGTTGCTGACCGCCGAGAGCCTCTCTGCGGTTGCGGGGCTGTTCGGGCGACCTTATCCGCATTGGGATGTGTACCCCGCGTGGGAGCTGGACGAGGCGTGGCGCGAACTGCTCGCCGCGCAGCACCACGACAACGACGAATGCGAGGGGCTATGTGGACATGTGGGCGCGACCTCTTATCAGCGGAGCCTCGGGCTGAGCGAGCATGTGGTGGAGCGCACGCTACGCTGCTTCGCGAGGCGCGTGCAGGGGCGTGTGCTGGTTTACAACCCGCTCGGCTGGACGCGCGACGGCGTTGTGCAGGCTCCCGACGGAACCACACGCCTTGTTCCTGAGCTGCCGCCGCTGGGCTACCGCGCCTACCCCGACTGGGACGCGCTGCCCGCTGCGCCCGCCTGCGAAGTTCACGAAACCGAAAACACGCTTACGCTCTCACGCGGCGACCTGCGCGTGGAGATCGACAAGCGGCGCGGCGTGATTGCCCAAATTTACGCCCCCCAGTTCCCCGAAGGCGCACTCGCTGAACCGTTGGGACTGCTGGAAATGCGCATCGGCGGGCAAGTGGAGCGGTTTGAGCAGGTTATCGCCTGCTCCCCCTCTCCGTTTACGGAGAGGGGGCTGGGGGGTGAGGTGCGCATCCGCCGCGCCAGCCAATCCGGTTCCGTGCTGGAGATTACCGTCGCCCTCGCGCCCGAATACGACGCTGTCGATATCGCGTACTACGCGACGGGACTGCCACGCCCCAACGGCGGTGTCGCGGGCGCGCTCAAAACCGTGATTGCGCCGAATCTGCCCAACTACACGCTCGTCCACGACCACCCCTACGGCGTCAGCGCGATTCAACCCAGTGGAACCTACCTGCGCAAGTACCCCACAGGCGACTGGATGACCTCGCCCCAGGTGTTCGAGGAGGTTCACAACCCCTTCACCGCGCTCAGCCTGCTGGACTTCACGGACGGCACACGGGGGCTGCTCTACCTGCACGACGGCAGCCAGGCGTTTCTCAAAGACAGCGCGCGCGTGCTGAACATCCTCACGATGTACGACCCGTGGGACGAGGACTACTTTGTGAATACGCTTGTCGTGCGCACGCGCCTCATACCGCACGGCGCGCTTTCGAAGGCTGAACGATGGCGACGAGCGCAGGAGTTTCTGCGTCCCCCTGTAATCGGCTTCAGCGACGACCCAGCAGGCGACCTGCCCAGCGAGTGGCGCACGGTGTGGTGTGATGCGCCGAATGTCGCGATAACCGCGCTCTACCGGGAGTCGGCAGTATACGCGGGCAAGGGGCTTAATTCCTATGCAGGGCAGGCGATGGAGTTCCCCTACATACTACGCCTTGTGGAGTGGGATGGTGTAGGGGGCGAGGCGACGGTGGGCGTGCGCGGCGAGGTCGCCGCGGCGTTCCGCACGAACCTGCTCGGCGAGCCAATTGAGACGCTCGATGTGGCACACGACAGCGACGGCTTGCCTTACAGTCGTATCCGCCTTGCGCTGCGCCCCTACGAGATTGCCACGCTCTATCTGGACATCACGCAGGGGCGGAAGCAGCCGCGCCACTTAGACGCCTATCGCCATGTGTGGGCGACGGTGCATCGAGTGGACTAAAAGCTGAACCGCATGCTGTCCCAGAGGGGAAATATCCCGATGCCGATAATCCCTAACATCACGCCGCCCCAGCAACACAGCGCGATGACGGACAGTACCACCGCGATAAGCCCCATCACATAGCCCGCTGTCGCCATCCCCCGGTCGCTGGGGTTGCCCAAGCCTGCGTCCACCTGGCTGATTGCATTCTTGCCGAGGATCCAAGCCAGTATCCCACAGATGAGCGGTATCGGCAAGCACCCCCAGAACACGCCCGCCGAGAGCAGCGTCACTATCGCCACAATCCCCAGCACCAGGCTCGCAATCGCCATGGTGTTCGTTGACTGTTGCATCGTCCGTCCCCCCTCAGTATTCAGGAGTATACCTTATTTCTCAAAAAACGCCAGCGCAACCTCGCTGTGCCAGAGCAAGCCTTCCTGCGTGAGGCGAATCGTGTTCCCTAAACGCTCCAGCCAGCCTCT
>JAOAES010000023.1 GCA_026416655.1 Fimbriimonadales bacterium | reverse complement strand
CTATGGGGGTTGTGGCGCGTGCGACACGCCCGTCGCTGTCGACCGCCTCAATGAACGCCATGTAGCTGCCGGGCGGCAGGGCGCGCTCTTGGGAGTCGCGTCCGTTCCATGTCAGGCTCTGCACGCCTGCGCCTGTGGCGCGGCTGGGCTGCAACACGCGCACCGTCTCACCCCGCATGGAGCGAATCTCCGCGCGCACCGTCGCCTCGCCTGTGAGCTGGAACTGGATAGTGGTCTGCCCACCGCGCGAAGTGGTCGTCGCAAGGTTGGTGATGCGCATGGGTGCGGCGATGCCCGGTTCAATCGCCACGCGCAGGGCTTGCGCCTCCGCGGGGGTGAACCGATAGAACTCGCGCTGGCGCATATCGACGCGCTCGCCTGTAATAGGGTTCTCCAGATAGATTCGCCATCGGCGCGGTGTGCTGGGAGGGATGCGCCAAGTGAGCGTATGCTCGCGATTCGGTTCGGCGGGGACGATTTGGAGCGTCCAGTCCTGCTTGCCCGTGTTGGGCTTGACGGCTTGCGTGAGCAGTCGCCCGCCGTCGCCCTGCACGCCGAACGCACTCATGCCGGGCAGGGCAGGCGGCGCGTCAAGGTTGTAGGTATAGCTGCGTGTGCGCGCGGCGTTGTCCAGCCCCAGCGTCGCGACGCCCCCGCCCACCGGCGACTGCAGGATCAGCTCCATCGCCCATGCAGGTTCGCTCTGCGCCGTGCGGGAACGCCCTGCGCCCCCCACAGGCGGCGGCACGAGCAGCGTCACGCCTTCAGGGCGCAAGACGCGAATCCAGTAGGCGCGTCCCGGCTCGAGTTGCGTCGCCTGCACATAGGTTCCGAACGCGCCCAGCGTCCAGACGCGACTGCCCACCAGCGGCGGCTCGCCCCCAATCGACTCCGTCGCCGTCTCCCACGACACGGGCGAGCTGAACTGATGCACCACCTGCAAACTCCCAACGGGCACTGCCTGATTGAAGGGGACGCCCACCAGGTTCCAGCCCGGCTGCAGTGCAATCGCGAAGGGGCGGTCGGTCGGCGCGGGTTCGCCCTGAATCGTGAGGTTAATCGGGCTGCTCAGCTGCAGGAAGTAGCCGATTCCGGGCGCAGGGGGCGGCGTAGCGGGGTAGTAGGCGTAGCCAAACTGCTCCTGTCGCCACTGCGCGAGGCGCAACTGATTGGCAGGGATGTTCAGCAGCTTCGCCATGTCGCTCTCGTAGGGGCGCAGGGGCAGGCTAATCATATGCAATCCCGCCGCGCGGTTCAGGTTGAAGCTGCCCGCCGCCGTGTTTAGATATGCCTGCACATAGTGGAATCCGACGCCCGTGTTCGTGCGCCAGACGCCCACCTCCGCGCCCTGCGCGTTGAAGAACCGCAGCGTGGCGACGCGCTCGCGTGAAAGCGTCTCCGCTGTCAACGCCAGCCCAAACGCGCCTTTGTCGACCGTTGCGGAGCGCGTCTCTGTGCCAATCTGAATCTCCACCGTGCCGTTTTCCAGCCCGAACACGACGCCGAAAAAGTTGTTGCGGAAGTTTGTGCCCTGCACCTTGCTGCTGGGATAGTGGATGCGCGCGCCCTCCGTGCCGACGCTGAAGTCGATCGCCAGACGCTGGTTCCCCGTCTCCGAGCCGACGAAGCTGGGCACGACTGCGCCCGTGCCCACGCGAATATCCACACGCTCATACTGGGGCGAGAGCGTGAGGCGGTTGAAACTATAGTCCCAGTAAATCGGGTAGCAGGTTCCGTTCAGCAACGCCTCGTCCCAGCTATTGCCGACGCGCGTGGTCTGGAAATAGGTCAGGAACACGGTGAACACCGCCTGCTCGTCGGGCTGCAGCCCCGAAGCATAGGGGAACATCTGCGCGTGCAGTTTGCGCCCGTAGGTCACGCTGGTGTCCAGAATATATTGCCGCCGCGCCCACTGGTCGAACGGGACGCCCTCGACTGTGGGATTCGGATTGCCCGAAATCGCGGCGAGGGTCTGCTTCGCGAGGTTGAGCAACGCCGCCGAGTCGCCCCGCAGATTAGAGTTGTAGTTCTGATAATACCGCTGATTGAACTCGCGGAAGAAGGTGGGATACTCGGTCGCGAGTTTGAGCCACATCGAGCCAGCCATCTGATAGCGCACGAGCCACAGCCCGCCCGTGGTGCCCCCTGCGATGGGCGTCTGGCGCAGCGACGGCGCGATGAAGCTCGGACTGCCCAGCGTCGGCTGGTTCCACGCATCGTAATACGGGCGCGCGTCGTAGGTGTTGTCCAGCGTCTGGTCGATGAAGTCGGGGTTCAGCCCGGCAAGAGCGCGGAACGCGGGACTGCGAGCGATGCGGGTCGTCACGGCGCGAGCGAAGCCCGCCTCCCACACATCGTAAAACGGCGCGACATCGGCATGGAACGCCCGCACCACCAGATTCAGCAGGTTCACTGCCGCCGCCTCGCGCGAATTGTAGATTGGGAACAGGAACCGATTATTGCTCACATCGTAAATCCCGCCCACCACCGCGTCGCGGTCGCCGATTTGCTCATCGTAGTTCACCACCTGTATCGTCAGCGTGCGGGCGGCTTTGCCGTACTCTGCTTCCACCAGCGCGGGCGCGGCGTTCAGAACGGTCTGGAGCAACGCTTTGTACGCACTGGGGAACGGGTCGTCGCCGTCCACAATCTGGAAAGTGAGCGTCCCGTTGCCCAGTCCGTCGGAGCGGGTGCGCTGGGGCAGGATGAGTTCCCCGTTGCGTCGCAGCACGACCGTGTGCAGAATCGGCAGGCGGTAGTCGTCGGGGAGCAAGCCGAGTTGCTTGTAGAGTCGTATCTGCGCGCGCGCTCCTTGAATCTGCGCGCGTGTCGCCCGCTCCACATGCGCCCGTATCAGGCGATCCACCGCCTCAGGCGAACGCCCCACGCGGTCGATGTCCACCACAATCACATTCTGCGGACCGTTGCTGACCGTTTCGAAGGGGCGGTTCACGATATTGCGATAGACCTGCGCCTGCAGCGACGCGCCGAGCATAACCGCCAGCGCTCCAAGTAGCCATTTCATCCCTGCTTTCATCGTTCCCTCTCTTAGACGCGCGAACCGCACGGGGGTTTTTAGGATACCTTTTCGAACCGCTTTGTATGAGCAGGAACTTGCCCCTCCTCGCCGAACTGCGCCGCGTGTGAGGTGGCTTGCTTTATTCTGGATAACGGGAGCATTACTGATGCAGTCCACGGCGCAGTCGCGTATTCTGTATGTCTCTCCAGACGGCGACGATGCATGGTCAGGTGAGCGCGCGACGCCGAATCGCTCACGCACCGACGGTCCCCTGCGCACGCCTCAACGCGCCCTCGAACTCCTGCTTCAGGGCGAACCTGCGCCAACCGAGATTCGCCTGCGTGGAGGCGTCTACTTCCTACAGGAGCCGATTAGCATCACCCCTCAACACACGGAGAAAGCGCAGGGCAGGCTGAAACTGGCAGCCTATGGAGGAGAAGTCCCTATCTTGAGCGGCGGGCGACGCATCACGGGCTGGAAGCAGACCGAATGGAACGGAAAAACGGTCTGGGTCGCCGAGATATCCGCTGTGCGGGAGGGCAAGTGGTACTTCCGGCAACTGTTCGTCAATGGCAAGCGGGCAACGCGCGCACGATACCCCAACAAGGGCTATCTACAAGTGGAAGCCCTGCTGGATAGCACGCCCGACTGGTTTCAGGGGCACATGCGCTTCCGCTATCGCGCAGGCGATATTCCTGTCTCCACATCACTGGAGGACGGCGAGGCGCTTGTCTTCAACCGCTGGGTGGAGAGCCGCCTGCCCTTGAAAGCGATCGACCCCGGTGAACGCATCTTGAGTTTTGGTAAACGCAGCACCTTCGCTCTGCAGGAGGGCGATTTGTATTATCTGGAGAACCTGCCCGAAGCGCTGGACGCGCCGGGCGAGTGGTATCTGAGCCGTGCTGAAGGCAAACTCTATTACCTGCCCCGTCCGGGCGAGCGAATCGAAACGGTGGAAGCGATTGCCCCCGGACTGCCCCAGCTTGTGCGGCTTGTCGGCGCGCCGGAGCAGGGGCGGTATGTGGAGGGCGTGCATTTTCAGGGCATCACAGGGCGTCATACCGAGTGGTCGCTGCCCGCTGAGATGGAGACAGGCGGGTTCGTGCAGGCGGCGTTTGGCGTCCCCGCCGCCGTCTACGCCGAAGGCGCGCGCCGCTGCGCCTTCATCGACTGCACAATAGAGCAAATCGGAACCTACGCCATCGAGCTGGGACGCGGCTGCCAGTATAACCGCATCGAGGGCTGCATCCTGCGCGATTTGGGAGCAGGCGGTATCAAAATCGGCGAGCCGACACTTCGCGCGAGTCCCGGCGAGCAGACCTTCGGTAATACCGTGCAGGACTGCATCATTCAGGACGGCGGGAAACTGTTCGCCAGCGCGATTGGCGTCTGGATTGGGCAAAGCTACAGCAACCGCCTCGTCCATAACACGATTAGTGATTTCTACTACACGGGCATCTCCATCGGCTGGACGTGGGGCTACGGTCAATCGCTCGCCGGCGGCAACCTCGTGGAGTTCAACCATGTGCATCATATCGGCGTGCGCTCCAACGGCGACGGACCCATCCTGAGCGACATGGGCGGGATTTACACGCTGGGCATCCAGCAAGGAACCCTCATCCGCAACAACCTCTGGCACGATATTGCAGGCTATCGCTACGGCGGCTGGGGCATCTACTTCGATGAGGGCAGTTCGGGCATCGTGGCGGAGAACAACCTTGTGTACCGCACCACGCATGGGGGCTTCCACCAGCACTACGGGCGCGAGAACATCGTACGCAATAATATCTTCGCCTACGCTCGCGACCATCAGATTCAGGCGTCGCGCCCGGAGAACCACCTGCGCTTCACCTTCGAGCGCAACATCGTGCTGGGCAGAGGTGCGCAGTGGCTCGCGGGCGGAATCGACGGCAACCTACGCTTTGACTATAATCTCTACTGGCGCGAAGACGGAGGCGAGCTGCGCTTCGGCGGGGACGATTTCATGGCGTGGCAGGCGAAGGGACAGGATACCCACTCGCGTGTCGCCGACCCACTCTTTGAGAACCCCACCGCAGGCGACTTTCGGCTCAAGCCGAACTCCCCCGCACTCGCGCTGGGGTTCAAGCCGTTCGATGTCTCACAAGCAGGCGCACGGCGGAAGCGGTAACGTAATCCCCCTCAGCCCAAGATCGCCTTCAGAAACTGCCCCGTGTAGCTCAAGGGACACTCGGCGACCTGTTCGGGCGTGCCTTCTGCAACGATAGAGCCGCCCGCCGCGCCGCCTTCGGGACCGAGGTCGATAATCCAGTCCGCCGTCTTAATCACATCCAGGTTATGCTCAATTACAATCACTGTGTTGCCCGCGTCCACAAGGCGGTGCAGCACGCCGAGCAGCTTACGCACATCCTCGAAGTGCAGTCCGGTGGTCGGTTCGTCTAAGATATACACGGTATTGCCCGTAGCGCGTTTGCTGAGTTCGGTGGCGAGTTTGACGCGCTGCGCCTCGCCGCCCGACAGCGTGGGTGCGGGCTGACCCAGCCGAATGTAGTCCAGCCCGACATCGTAGAGGGTCTGCAGTTTGCGGGCAATCGCGGGGAACGGCGCGAAGAACGCCAACGCCTCCTCCACCGTCATGTTCAGCACATCGGCGATGGTTTTGCCCTTGAACTTCACCTCCAGCGTCTCGCGATTGTAGCGTTGCCCCTTGCACACCTCGCAGGGCACATAGACATCGGGCAGGAACTGCATCTCGATTTTAATCATCCCGTCGCCGCGGCAGGCTTCGCAGCGTCCCCCCTTCACATTGAAGCTGAATCTGCCCGGCTGATAGCCCCGTGCGCGGGCTTCGGGCGTGCTGGCGAACAGCTCGCGAATCGGGTCGAAGACGCCCGTGTAAGTGGCGGGGTTGCTGCGCGGCGTGCGCCCGATGGGGGACTGGTCGATATCGATCACCTTATCCACGAACTCCAAGCCTTCGATGTGGTCATGCTCGCCCCAGAGACGGCGCGTGCCGTACACATGGTACATCAGGCGGGGGAAGAGCGTCTCCTGAACCAGCGTGCTTTTGCCCGACCCCGACACGCCGGTAATGCACACGAACAGCCCCAGCGGGATACGCACGGTGAGGT
>JAOAES010000021.1 GCA_026416655.1 Fimbriimonadales bacterium | reverse complement strand
GTGCTGATTCTGGGGCTGGTGCCCCTGCTGCAGACGCTGCCGCCACGCGGACGCCGCGCGATTATCGTCACGGTCACCTTCCTCGCGGGGCTGTTCTTCGCGGCGGAGTTCTTCCTGCCCATCGACTGGACGCTCCTCTTCCCGAAGGACGATCCGACGCGCAACTTTCTCACGCCCGCCATTCAGCCTGCGCAGAATGTGTTGCAGATTATCGGCGCGCTCGCGCTGGGGCTGGGCACTTTCGGGCTGGTGCGCCTCCACCTGCGCAATGTCGTACAAAAACGCACGCAGTGGGGCTACAGCGTGGTGTTGCTCGTCGCATTTCTTACGATGGCGACCTTCAGCATCCTGAACACGCTCGCGGAGAAGGAGCTGGTGACGAAAACTCCCCTGCTGGAGCGTGGCTTCAGTATCCTGTTCGACTATACGCTGGTGCAGCTGGACGCGGCGATGTTCTCGCTGATTGCGTTCTATATCTTCTCGGCGGCGTATCGCGCGTTCCGCATCCGCTCGGTGGAGGCGAGCATCCTGATGTTCACGGCGATGGTGGTGATGATTGGCGTGGTGCCGCTGGGCGCGTACCTCAGCTACACGCTACTGGGTTTGCCTGAGGGTCCCGCGCCTGAAGGCGCGAGCTTCCTGACGCAGGTACTGCACAATATCGGGCTGCCCAAGGTTGCGAACTGGGTGCTGACACAGCTCAACGCGCCCGCCCAACGCGCCATCGAGTTCGGCGTGGGCATCGGCGGACTGGCGATGGCAATCCGCCTCTGGCTGAGCCTGGAGCGCGGCGTAACCTAAGGAGGAGCCTATGCAACCGCAAACGATTTGGCAACGCATGCTGGGCATCGACAGGCGGCTGTTGTACCTGTTGCTGTTTTTCAACATCATCGCGTTTCTGGTCGCGCCCATCCGAATGCCCGCCAGCATCTCGCCGCCTGTGCAAAAATTCTACGACGAAATCGAGAAACTCAAGCCGGGCGACTTGGTGATGGTCTCGTCGAACTGGAGCGCCAGCACGATTGCGGAGAACCAGCCGCAACTCGAAGCGGTGCTGACGCACCTGATGCGCAAGGGTGCGAAGTTCACCTTCATCTCCATCGAGGCGCAGTCGCGCGACATCTCGTACCGCCTTGCGGAGCGCGTCACCAAAGCGGCGGGCTATGAGTACGGCAAGCAATGGGCGCACTTCGGCTTCGTGCCCAACCTCACTGTCGCCATCAAGGGCATGGTGAACGACCTGCCCTCCACGATTAAGCAGGATGTGCGCGGCACGCCTGTTAGCCAGCTGGAGGTGGTCAAGGGCGTCAAATCGCTTGGCGACTACAAGATGATTATCGACGTCACTCCGTCGGGCACCGTGCCCATCTGGATTTCGTACAGCCCCAAGAACGCGACCATTCTCTACTGCCCGACCTCGGTGATGGCGGCAGAGGCATATACCTATCTCGATTCGGGGCAAATCAAGGGCATGATTACGGGCGCGAAAGGCGCGCAAGAGTACGAGCAACTGCTGAACGTCGTCGGGCTGGGCACGCGCTTTATGAACGCGATTTCGTTCTCCCATGTGCTGATTATCACCTTCATTCTGCTGGGCAACCTGGCGATGTTTATGAACCGCGCTCAAATGCGGCGGGAGGCATAAGATGGACTGGCTGCAACAGTTTCTACCGTTGAGTCTGGACAGGTTGAGCGTGTGGATTGGCGTGCTGTGTACGCTCGCCATCTATTCGCTGCTCTATCGCGAGAATCCGCTGTACCGCTTCTTCGAGCATATGTACATCGGGTTGGCGGCGGGCTACTCGCTGGGTCCGCTGTTCGTGGACATCATCTACCGCTACTGGATTGAACCTATCTGGGTGCAGGGCTACTGGGCGTGGGCGTTCGTTGTGCCCTACGGCATGTATCTGTATTTCATCTTCAGCGAGCGGTACGGCTGGATTAGTCGCATCGTGATTGGTACGCTCATCGGCGCGTCGGCGGGGCTGTTCTTCCAGGAGTTCAGCTCGCGCTACCTGCCCCAACTCAACAGCACGCTACAGAAACCGCTCTGGGTCAGCAGCGCGAACCCCGACCTTACATGGGGGATGATGATCAACAACATCCTGTTCGTGATTATCCTGCTTTCCGTGTTGACCTACTTCACCTTCTCCTATGAGCAGCGCGGTCCGGTCAAGCGCGTCGCCATTTGGGGCAGATGGTTCCTGATGATTGGCTTGGGCGCAATTTTCGGCAACACAGTGATGGCGCGTATGGCGCTCTTGATTGGGCGCATCTATTATCTGCTCAACGACTGGCTGATGATTCGCGTGGGAGGCGGCTGAGATGAGCATCTATCGGAACCGCGTGGGCAAGCTACAGCAGGCGATGTTGCGCGAGGGCGTCGATGTGTTCTTGGCGTCGACTCAGGTGAACATGCAGTACCTCAGCGGTTTCTCGGAGCCGCCGCTGGAGCGACTGATGTTCCTGCTCACGCCGCAGCAGGGCGACCCGGTATGGTTCGCGCCTGCGCTCAGTTCCGAAAGCACCGCCACGAATCCCGCAGGCTGGCAGACGCGCTATGTGTGGCACGATTCGGACGGTCCCACCCGCGCCCTTGAAGCCTGCACGCGCGATTACGACTTAGAAACAGCCACGATTGCCGTCGACGACGAGATGCCCGCCGCGTTTCTGCTGATGTTGCAAGAGGCGTTGCCCGCCGCACTGTTCCGGCGTGGGGGCGAGCTGATGGGCAGCGTGCGTGCAGTGAAAGACGAGGAGGAGCTGCGTTGCATGCGCGAAGCCGCCCGCCTGACCGACGACGCGCTCGCTGCGGGGCTGGAACGCTGCATGGAAGGCTACAGCGAATGGGCGGTGGCGATTGCCATCCAGCGTGCCCTGTTCGATTCGGGGTCTAAGCTCGCGTTCGGCATCCCGCTGGTGGCGGCGGGCGAGATGAGCGCGATGCCCCACCACACCACCAGCCAGCGTCCGTTGCGCAAAGGCGATGTGGTCATCATCGACTACGGCGGCGTCTATCAGGGCTACTGTAGCGATATTACGCGCGTGGCGAGCGTCGGGCGC
>JAOAES010000008.1 GCA_026416655.1 Fimbriimonadales bacterium | reverse complement strand
TGCGCGGTTCTGCCTTGATGGAAAAAGTGGTCGCCATAGCTTCTTCCTCCTGTTGCGGCAGGATTATACCTCGTGGATTACGACCCCGGGCATCCCCAACGAGTGCAGGATGGCAGCAGCGTCCTCGCGCCCTGCGCTGGGCTTGGCACCCACGCCCATAACGTGTGGTTATACCAATCGGGGTTTCTAACGAGACATCAGCCCTCACCCCCAGCCCCTCTCCCGCGACGCGGGAGAGGGGGAACTCGGCTCCCCTCTCCCGCGTGCGGGAGAGGGGCTGGGGGTGAGGGCTTTTCGAGGGTACTTGGGGGCTTCAGGGCGTGTATCTCTTGAAACCCCGATTGGTATAAGAAACCCGAACAGGTGGACTTTCTTGAGAGGGCGAAACAGGCATTTGGGCAAGGAGAGCCAGCGTACGGCGAGGTCAAGGGAATGGATCGCATCTATAGCCTGTATAAACGCCTCGAGGCAAAGCGGGAGCAGGCACGAGCGGCAACTGCACAGAACCTTCCCTTTCCGTATCGAGGCGACTACACAAGCGTACCACGCTCCCCGACGAAACACGGCGTTTACTAACAATCGTTCGCGACGCGCTTCAAGAGCGATATGGCTATCAGTTGGGGCATGCTGAAGAGGACTTCGAGGCATTCCTTGCCGAAGAAGAGCGCATCGCTGAAGCTGATTTCCCTGTGCTATGCCTGGAAATCCTGCTCAACCCTCACGCCACTTATCCGTGGCCGCCCAACCTGATAGGCGTTTACGACACAGTGTACAAGTGGGACGCGCAGACCGAGCAGTTCACGGTCGCCTACGAGGGTAGCTCGCCATCGCTCGGCGGTTGGCAGTGCAGTTGCTGGCAGGCAGCGTTTCGGTTCCTTGGCAGGAAGCAATAAGCACCTCACGGAGCGAGGACTTCGCAGGGAGTTATAGCCGTCGGCGGGACGCCGACGCTACGCGGGAGACACAGGCGAAACGCCCGCGCCATGCCCGATGGCGAGGACGCCATCGTACCAACCGCCCACTCCGTGAAACCCTTCACAATCTCAGCCCTCCAATCCCTTGACAACGCGCCCGATAATCAGGTATCATATACCCCAGTGGAGGTTTTGCGCAGGCGATCCAGGCAACGACGCCTGCTCCCCTACGCAAGCCCTCCCCAGAAACTTTCTCTATGGAAAAAATGCTTAGCGTGGCTAAGTTTGTGCATTTTATCACAAACAGGAGACGGCAGGAACTTTTCGCAGTCCTGTCGAATCCCACGCTAACCCTACGAGGTGACCGTTATGGCACAGGTCTTTCGGCGTCATCATAATACGGTAGCGCGTGTGATTGTGGCTGGCGGGTTGCTTGCGATTGTCGGGCTGGCGGTCGGCGGCTCGGCGATTACACGCTCGCCCTGGTGGACGAAGGTCGGCGAACCGCAGGATCAACCTGTCCCGTTCAGCCATAAACACCACTACGAGGAACTCGGCATCGACTGTCGCTACTGCCACTGGCAGGTGACCCAATCGGCGCATGCAGGCGTGCCTTCCACTGAAGTGTGTATGACCTGCCACTCGCAAATCTGGACGAACAGTCCCCTGCTCCAGCCCGTGCGCGACAGCTACAACAACGAGAAACCTCTCGTGTGGTACAAGGTGAACAACCTGCCTGAGTTCGTCTACTTCGACCACAGTGCGCATGTGAACAAGGGCATCAGCTGCGCCTCGTGCCACGGCGGAATCGAGAAGATGCACCTCACGGCGAAGTCGCAGCCCTTCTCGATGCAGTTTTGCTTGAACTGCCACCGCAACCCGGAGCAGTATATCCGCCCGAAAGAGGAAGTTTTTAATATGTATTACAAGACGCCGCGCTCCGAAGAGGAGATGAAGGCGTTGCTGGATAAGCACGGCATCCCGTATGACCCGAACAACATCCCCAAGAACCAGCTGGAGCTGGGCAAGCTGCTGGTGAAGCATTACAACATCCACAAGGAGCAGCTGAGCGACTGCTCGATTTGCCATCGCTAAGAGGAGGAGCGGATGGAAGAGAAACGCAACGGAACGCAGCACGGCGCAGGCGAGCAGTTCTGGCGCAGTTTGAACGAACTGGAGGGAACGCCTGAGTTCGAGGAGATTCTGAAGCAGGAGTTTCCGCGTCAGGCGGCGCCGCTGGGCGATTTTGTGAGCCGACGCCAGTTTCTCAAACTGATGGGCGCGTCGATGGCGCTGGCGGGGCTGTCGGCGTGTGGCTACAAGCCGCAAGGTCCGATTATCTCGCGTCCGAAAACGCCCACCGACCGCATCGTCGGCGTGTCGAACTACTACGCGACGGCGGTGCTGACCAACGGTTATGCGATAGGCGTGCTGGGGCGCGTGTATGAGGGACGTCCCATCAAACTGGAAGGCAACCCCGACCACCCGACGAGCCTCGGCGCGACCGACGCAATCACGCAGGCGCAGATTTTGAACCTCTACGACCCCGACCGCTCGCAAAATGTGTTGCGCTTCGGGCAAATCACAACCTGGCAGGCGTTCGATGCCGATATCAAGAACGCGCTGGGACAGCAGACAGCGAAAGGCGGGGCGGGGATTCGGATCCTCACGGGCAGCGTCGTCTCACCCTCACTTGCCGCGCAGATTCAGAAGTTCTTGCAGACCTACCCGCAGGCGAAGTGGTATCAGTACGAGCCAGTGAACCGCGACAATGTGTACGAAGGAACGCGGCTCGCCTTCGGCGAGTGGCTCAACCCCATCTATCGCCTGCGCAACGCGAAGGTGGTCGTCGCACTGGACAGCGACTTTCTGTACACGGAGCCGGGCGCAGTGCGCTACGCCCGCGAGTTCGCCGACGGCAGGCGTGTGCGCGCGGGCAAAACCGAAATGAACCGCCTCTATGTCGCCGAGCCGATGTTCACGGTGACGGGCATGACGGCGGACGAACACCTGCCCATCCGCTCCAGCAAAATTGCCCGCGTGCTGTATGAAATCGCGAAGCTGGTGGGCGCGCCCGTACAGGCAACGGTGGAGGGCGACCTCAACGAGAACGAGCAGAAGTGGGCGCAGGTCGCCGCAGGCGATTTGGTTGCGCACAAGGGCGAGAGCCTCGTGATCGTGGGCGAGGCGCAGCCCCCTGCTGTCCACGCGATGGCGCACGCGATTAACGCTCACCTGGGCAACATCGGGCGCACGGTCGTGTTCACCGCCCCGCCCGAAGAGAAGCCCACCCTGCACATGCAGGACATCAAGCAGCTCGCGGAGGACATTAAAGCCAACGCCGTCGAAGTGCTGATTATGCTCGGTGGCGTGAACCCCGCCTACAACGCGCCGATTGACCTGAACTTCAAGGAACTGATTCCGAAGGTTCCGTTCACCGTGCATCACGGCATGTATGTGGACGAGACCGCCGTGCTGTGCGTGTGGCATCTGCCGGAGAGCCATCCATTCGAGGTCTGGGGCGATGTACGGGCGTTCGACGGTACCGTGACAATTCAGCAGCCGTTGATTTTCCCTCTGTATCCGAGCACGCGCAGTGCGCTGGAGCTGATGGCGCAGCTCAACGGCGCGCCGGGCGAGACCTTCAAGCTGGTGCAGGACTACTGGAAGCAGGCGCAGCTTGCCCCTGCCGCGCAGTTCGACGCTGTATGGCGCAAAGGCGTGCATGATGGCGTGCTGCCGCGCACGGCGAAACCCGTCAAGCAGGTCGCGCTCAAGCAGACGCCGCTCGTGGTGCAGTCCCCGATTTATGACCTTGCCCCCGTGCAGGCGGGCATCAAGACCTACGAGGTACGCTTCGCGCCCGACCCGACGGTGTACGACGGGCGGTTCGCCAACAACGCCTGGCTGCAGGAGCTGCCCAAGCCCGTCACGCGCGTATGCTGGGACAACCTCGCGTACATGAGCCTCAACACCTACAAGGAGCTGGGGCTACACCGCAAGGGTACCTGGGCGTTCAACGAGGACGCCTCGTTCGTGCGGGGCGACGCGCCGATTGTCACGCTCAGCGTGAACGGGCAGGCGATGCGCGTGGCGGCGTACCCGATCCCCGGACACGCCGACGACTGTATCACCGTGCATCTGGGCTACGGGCGCACCCGCGCGGGCGAGAAAGGCTCCGGCGTCGGCTTCGACGCCTACCTGATTCGAACCAGCGACGCGCCGTGGATCCGAACGGGCGTGGAGGTCATCCCGCAAGCCGAGCGCTACCCCATCGCCCGTACCGAAGAACATCATCTCATCGACACGCGCAAACCCGACGAGCTGGACAGCACCGACCACCGCCCCATCATCCTCACGGGGCTACTGGACGAGTTCAAGCAAGATCCCGAACTCAAAAACAAGTCCCACCGCAAGGGCTACGAACTCAAGCACCCGACGATGTACCCCGAGCGGTGGACTTATGAGAGCTACGAAAACCCCGACAACTATCGCTACGCATGGGCGATGGTGATCGACCCGACGGTCTGCACGGGCTGCAGCGCGTGCGTGACGGCGTGTCAGGCGGAGAACAACATCCCCGTCGTGGGCAAGGATCAGGTCATGCGTGGGCGCGAAATGCTCTGGCTGCGCATCGACCGCTACTTCAAGGGCAAGGTGGAGAACCCGAAAGTGTATCAGGTTCCTATCCCCTGTATGCAGTGCGAGAACGCGCCGTGCGAACTTGTGTGCCCTGTCGCGGCGACGGTGCATGACCACGAGGGGCTGAACGCGATGGTCTACAACCGCTGCGTGGGCACGCGCTACTGCTCCAACAACTGCCCGTACAAGGTGCGCCGCTTCAACTTCTACCGCTACACCTACATGAAGTCGCCCGTGTTGCACCTGTTGCAGAACCCTGATGTGACGGTGCGCGGGCGCGGCGTGATGGAGAAATGCACCTACTGCGTGCAGCGCATCAGCAAGGCGCGTATCCTGGCGAAGCGCGAGAACCGCCGCATTCGCGACGGCGAGGTCGTGCCTGCTTGTCAACAGGCGTGCCCGACGCAGGCAATCGTGTTCGGCGATATGAACGACCCGAATAGCCGCGTGAGCCAGCTCAAGAAAGAGCCGCATAACTTCGCGATTCTGGGCGAGCTGAACGCCCGACCGCGAACCACCTACCTTGCCAAAATCGACAACCCGAACCCTGAACTGAGCGGCGCGGAGGCAAGCCATGCAACAGACCATTAAGCAATCGGAGATTCGGGACTTTCCCCTGTTCGAGGGGCAGCAGTCCTACGAGCGCATCACGGGGCAGATTACCAGCATCCCGATGGAGCGCCACCCGGTGGCGTGGACGATTATGTTCGGGCTGGGCTTCATCGGCGCGACCTCGCTGGTGATGGCGCTCGCGTGGCTGCTCATCAATGGCGTGGGGCTGTGGGGCATCAACCAGCCCGTCGGCTGGGGCTTCGACATCATCAACTTCGTCTGGTGGATTGGTATCGGGCACGCCGGTACGCTGATTTCAGCGATTCTGCTGCTGCTGCGTCAGGCGTGGCGCATGTCCATCAACCGCTTTGCGGAGGCGATGACGATTTTCGCCGTGATGTGCGCGGGGCTGTTCCCGCTGTTCCACACAGGGCGACCGTGGGTGGCGTACTGGCTGTTCCCCATCCCGAACTGGCTCGCGATGTGGCCCCAGTTCCGCAGCCCGCTGGAGTGGGACGTGTGGGCGGTGTCTACCTACTTCACGGTCTCCGTGCTGTTCTGGTACATGGGGCTGATTCCCGACCTCGCGAAGATGCGCGACCGCGCCAAATCGCAGCTCGCCCGCGTGCTGAACGGAGTCTTCTCGCTCGGCTGGCGCAACTCCGCGATACACTGGATGCGCTGGGAACAGGCGTACCTGCTGCTCGCAGGGCTTTCCACACCGCTGGTGCTGTCGGTACACTCCATCGTGTCGCTCGACTTCGCGATTTCCATTATCCCAGGTTGGCATGTCACCATCTTCCCGCCCTACTTCGTCGCCGGTGCGATTTTCTCGGGCTTCGCGATGGTGTTGACCCTCGTCATCCCATTCCGCATCATCTATCCCAAACTCAGCGAATATATCACGATGAACCACATCGACTGGATGGCGAAGGTGATGCTGGCGACGGGCTGGATTGTGTTCTACGGCTACCTGTGCGAGATGTTCTTCGGCTGGTACAGCGCGAACCAGTTCGAGCAGTTCCTGGTGGTGAACCGCTTCTTCGGTCCCTACTGGGCGGCGTACTGGGCGCTGATTATCTGCAACGGCATCATCCCGCAGGTGCTGTGGTCGCCCAAGATTCGCCAGAACCTGCTCGTGTTGTTCATTATCTCGATCATCGTGAACATCGGGATGTGGTTCGAGCGGTTCGTGATTATCGTGATGAGCCTGCACCGCGACTTCCAGACCTCGTCGTGGGGCATGTACACCCCCACTATCAACGACTGGTGGCTGTTCCTCAGCACGATTGGCTTTTTCGTGATGATGATGTTCGTGTTCGCACGATTTATTCCGATGCTGGCGGTGGCGGAGCTGAAGGAGCTTTGGTACAAGCTCTATCATGGGCATGACGGGCACGGCGGTACGCCCACGCGCGAGCCGAAGCCGACCGCGCCCGCCCCGCAAGGAGGTGGTCAGTAATGGCGCATGTGGAAACGGGTCCGAAACTCTACGGGCTGATAGCGGAGTTCGAGACGCCTGAGCAGCTCTTGGAGGCGGCGCGGCGCACGCGCGACGCGGGCTACCGCAAGTTCGACTGCTACACGCCCTTCCCCATCCACGGGCTGACCGCCGCGATGGGCGTCAGGGAGGCGAAAGTGCCCTGGACGGTCTTCATCTGCGGGCTGCTGGGTGCAATCGGTGCGTTCAGCCTGCAGGTGTGGACAAGCCTGGTGGACTACCCGCTCAACATCGGCGGGCGCGATTTGCTCAGCTGGCCCTACTTCGTGCCGATTACCTTCGAGGGCATGGTGCTGGCAGCGGCATTCGGCGCGTTTTTCGGCACGCACATCTACAACCGCATGCTCACTTACTACCACCCCGTGTTCAATGTGCCCCAGTTCGCCCGCGCCAGCACGGACAGATTCTTCGTCTGCATCGAAAGCAAAGACCCGAAGTTCAACCGCGACGAAGCGTATCAGTTCCTGCAGTCGCTGAACCCGATTAGTATCGCGGAGGTGCCCGAATGAAAGCACGTCAATGGCTGATGGCGGGGTTGTTGGGCGCGACGGCGCTGGGGCTGACAGGCTGCCGCACCGATATGTGGGTGCAGCAG